>CALXDE010000102.1 GCA_944386965.1 uncultured Oscillospiraceae bacterium | reverse complement strand
TGAGCCCGGAGCGGATGCGGGGCTCCACCCTGGAGGTCCTCACACTGTTCCTGTCCGACGAGGACGAGGCCGCCGTGCGCGGGGCCTACACCCAGGCGGAGGACGGGACCTATGTCCTGGCCGACCTGGACGGGGAGGCGCGGGACCGGCTGGACGACATCCTGGGCCTGCCCATGGCGGCAATCTACCAGATGACGCAGCAGGGGACGGACCCCTCCGCCCTGCTGGCCCAGCTGGAGGGCGCCGGGATGGACCGGGAGGCCTTCCAGGCCGCGGCCATCGCCCAGCTGGAAACGGTGGCCGCCCAGTACGGCGACAACGCCGACATGCTGGTGGAGCAGGCGGCCATCCAGGGCGTGCGGGGGGAGTATGAGGCCATGGGCCTGGATCTGAACCGGATCCAGATGGACTACCTCTGGCTCACCGGCGCCAGGATGATGGGGGTCTCCCTGCTGATGGTGACCGCGGCCATCCTGGCGGGCCTGCTCTCCTCCCGGGCGGCGGCCCGGATCGGCATGGAGCTGCGGGGGGACATGTTCCGGAAGGTGGTCTCCTTCTCCTCCGCGGAGATCGACCGCTTCTCCACCGCCTCCCTCATCACCCGCTCCACCAATGACATCCAGCAGGTGCAGATGGTGATGGTCCTGCTGCTGCGGATGGTGCTCTACGCCCCCATCATCGGCATCGGCGGCATCCTCAAGGTGTCCAGCACCCGCACCGGCATGGGCTGGATCATCGGCGTGGCGGTGGGGGCACTGCTGGCGCTGATCGTGGTGCTGATGGCCCTGGCCATGCCCAAGTTCCGGAAGATGCAGAGCCTGGTGGACCGGATGAACCTGGTCTCCCGGGAGATCCTCACCGGCCTGCCGGTCATCCGGGCCTTCAGCCGGGAGGAGTACGAGGAGCAGCGGTTTGACGGGGCCAACCAGGACCTGAAAAAGACCCAGCTGTTCACCAACCGGGTGATGAGCTGCATGATGCCCGCCATGATGCTGGTGATGAACGGCATCTCCCTGCTCATCGTCTGGAACGGCGCCCACGGCGTGGACCTGGGCACCATGCAGGTGGGCGACATGATCGCCTTTATCACCTATACCATGCAGATCGTCATGGCCTTCCTGATGATCGCCGTGGTCTCCATCGTGCTGCCCCGGGCCGGTGTGGCCGCCGGGCGCATCAACGAGGTGCTGGAGAGCCAGCCCACCATCCACGACAAGGAGCAGGTCCAGGACAACGCCAAGACCGACTGGCGGGGGGAGCTGGCCTTCCACGACGTGTCCTTCCGCTATCCGGACGCCGACGCCGACGTGCTGGAGCATATCACCTTTACCGCCCGGCCGGGGGAGACCACGGCGGTCATCGGCTCCACCGGCAGCGGCAAGTCCACCCTCCTGAATCTGGTCCCCCGGTTCTTCGACGTGACCAGCGGCTCCATCACCCTGGACGGGGTGGACATCCGGGACCTGTCCCAGCACAAGCTGCGCAGCCTGCTGGGCTATGTGCCCCAGAAGGGGGTGCTCTTCTCGGGAACCATTGCCTCCAACCTGAAGTTCGGCGACAGCGACGGGGAGATCTCCGACGCGGCCATGGAGACCGCCGCCCAGATCGCCCAGGCCACCGAGTTCATCGACGCCAAGCCGGAGGGCTACCAGACCCCCATCGCCCAGGGGGGCACCAACGTGTCCGGCGGGCAGAAGCAGCGCCTGTCCATCGCCCGGGCCATCGCCAAGCATCCCAAGGTGCTGCTGTTTGACGACTCCTTCTCCGCCCTGGACTACAAGACCGACGCGGCCCTGCGCCGGGCCCTGCACGAGAGCGTGATGAGGGACACCACGGTCCTCATCGTGGCCCAGCGCATCTCCACCATCCTCCACGCCGACCAGATCATCGTCCTCAACGAGGGGAAGGTGGCCGGCATGGGCACCCACGAGGAGCTGATGGCCAGCTGCGCCACCTATCAGGAGATCGCCAGGTCCCAGCTTTCAGAGGACGAGTTAGGAGGTGTGGGCGCGTGAGCGGAGAAAACAGGACCATTCAGACGCCCCAGGGCCACGGACCCATGGGCGGCCGCCGCGGTATGCCCGGCGAGAAGGCCAAGGACTTCAAGGGGACCATCGGCAAGCTCCTGTCCTACATGGGCCGGTACAGGGCGGCCCTGGTGTTCGTGCTGCTCTTCGCGGCGGCCTCCACCGTCTTTTCCATCCTGGGCCCCAAGATCCTGGGCAACGCCACCACCGAGCTCTTCGAGGGCCTGGTGGCCAAGATCCAGGGCACGGGAGGCATCGACTTCGGCCGCATCGGGGGCATCCTCCTCTTCCTGCTGGGGATGTACCTGCTCTCGGCCCTGTTTTCCCTGGCCCAGGGCTGGATCATGACCGGCATCTCCCAGAGCATGTCCTACCGCATGCGGCGGGACATCTCGGAGAAGATCCACCGAATGCCCATGAAGTACTTCGAATCCCGGACCGTGGGCGAGGTCCTCTCCCGCATCACCAACGATGTGGACACCATGGGCCAGAGCCTGAACCAGAGCATCACCCAGCTCATCACCTCGGTGGCCACCCTCATCGGCGTGTTCATCATGATGCTCACCATCAGCCCCATCATGACCCTCATCGCGGTGGTCATCCTGCCGGTGTCCATGGCCCTCATCAGCGTGGTCATGCGCCACTCCCAGAAGTACTTCCAGGACCAGCAGAAGTACCTGGGGGTCATCAACGGCCAGGTAGAGGAGACCTACTCGGGCCACAACGTGATCCGGGCCTTCAACCGGGAGGCGGCGGTGACGGCGGAGTTCAACGCCACCAACGCCACCCTCTTCCGCTCCGCCTGGAAGAGCCAGTTCCTCTCCGGCATGATGATGCCCATTATGAACTTCGTGGGCAACCTGGGCTATGTGGCGGTGGCCATCTCGGGCAGCATGCTGGCCGTGAACGGGGTCATCACCGTGGGCGACATCCAGGCCTTTATCCAGTACGTGCGCAACTTCACCCAGCCCATCAACCAGATCGCCCAGGTGTCCAATATGCTCCAGTCCATGGCTGCGGCGGCCGAGCGGGTCTTTGAGTTCCTGGACGAGGAGGAGGAACAGCCCACCACCGACCACCCGGTGAGCGCGGAGCACATCCAGGGGCAGGTGACCTTCGACCACGTCCGCTTCGGCTACGACCCGGAGAAGATCATCATTAGAGATTTCTCCGCCCGGGTGGAGCCGGGGCAGACAGTGGCCATCGTGGGCCCCACCGGCGCGGGCAAGACCACCATGGTCAAGCTGCTCATGCGGTTTTACGACGTGAACGGCGGCGCCATCCTGGTGGACGGCCACGACGTGCGGGACTACGACCGCGCCCAGCTGCGGGAGTCCTTCGGCATGGTCCTCCAGGACACCTGGCTCTTCCAGGGCACCATCATGGAGAACATCCGCTACGGCCGGCTGGACGCCACCGACGAGGAGGTCATCGCTGCGGCCAAGGCGGCCCACGTCCACCACTTCATCCAGACCCTGCCCGGGGGCTACCAGATGGAGCTGAACGAGGACGCCACCAACATCTCCCAGGGGCAGAAGCAGCTGCTCACCATTGCCCGGGCCATCCTGGCCGACAACAGGATCCTCATCCTGGACGAGGCCACCTCCAGCGTGGACACCCGCACCGAGCACCTCATCCAGGCGGCCATGAACAACCTGATGCGGGGCCGGACCAGCTTTGTCATCGCCCACCGCCTGTCCACTATCCGGGACGCCGACCTCATCCTGGTCATGCGGGAGGGGGACATCGTGGAGCAGGGCACCCACCAGGAGCTGCTGGCCAGGGGCGGCTTCTACGCCGAGCTCTATAACTCCCAGTTTGAGGACGTGGGAGAGTAACCGGAAATACGCGCCGCGCCCCCGCTATCTGGCGGGGGCGCGGCCTTGTCCAGTCGGGGGACTGTCTGCTCCGGCCGCCTCCGGAGGAGGGGGCCGGGGATGGGCTGCCGAGCTGGGTTTCCTGTATCATAAAAGCCGGATCTGTGCTACAATAAATCCCGCCTGACCGGCGCGGCGCTCTGGCCGGCCGCCGGGAAACAGGGCATCTTAAACACTTCTTAAAGGTTTTCCTGCTTGAGAAGTAAGAAAGTCCTGCTACAATGAGAGCGAGAATGAGGTGACTGGGCTTGTATACCATTTT
>CALXDE010000101.1 GCA_944386965.1 uncultured Oscillospiraceae bacterium | reverse complement strand
GGGCCGCGCCCTGCTGCTGCTGGAGGCTCAGGGCCTCATCACCCTGGACGACAGCTCCAACCTGACCGCCACCCCCATCAACATCGTGGACAACCCCAAGAACCTGCAGTTCGAGGAGATCGAGGCCCAGACCCTGCCCAGCTCCCTGCCGGATCTGGATCTGGCGGTCATCAACTCCAACTACGCCCTGGGCGCCGGCCTGAATCCCACCACCGACTCCCTGGCCATCGAGTCCGCCGACTCCCCCTATGTCAACGTGCTGGTGGTGAAGGAGGGCAATGAGGACAACGCCGCCGTTCAGGCCCTGGTGGAGGTGCTCCACTCCGACACCATCCGGGACTTCATCAACGAGGAGTTCGACGGCGCCGTGGTGCCCGCGTTCTGAGATCCCCCATCCGTCCTTCCGCCGGAGAGCCTTCGGGCTCTCCGGCTTTTTCCGTCTCACGGCCGCGGTCCTGCCCCGCCGGATCTGCACAAGCCACAAAAACCCTTTGGATTTTTTGTTAAAATCGTGTAAAATTTTTTGGAGAAACCGGTAGCTTTTCCCCTCAGGCGGTGCTAGAATAGTGGCGCGTCTGTGAGGACGCGGATCTTTTGTGATGACAGAAAGGTGGTCCCCATGGCAGGCTTGCAGAAGACCCAATATGAGATCGACATGTGCCACGGCCCGATCCTCTCCAAGATGCTGCGGTTTTCCATCCCTCTGATGTGCTCCAGCGTATTGCAGCTGCTGTTCAACGCGGCGGACATCGTGGTGGTGGGCCGCTGGGCCGGAGACAACTCCCTGGCGGCGGTGGGCTCCAACACGGCCCTGATCGGCCTGCTGACGAACCTGTTCGTGGGCCTGGCGGTGGGGTCCAACACCGTGGCCGCCAAGTGGTACGGCGCCCGGGACCGGGAGGAGCTCCACAAGGTGGTCCACACCTCCATCCTGCTGAGCATCCTCAGCGGCCTGCTGCTGACGGTGGTGGGGGTCTTCGGCGCCCGGACCATCCTGGTGTGGATGCAGACGCCGGCCAACGTCCTGGATCTGGCGGCGCTGTACCTGCGGATCTACTTCCTGGGCATGACCGCCACCATGGTCTACAACTTCGGCGCGGCCCTGCTGCGGGCCCAGGGGGACACCCAGCGGCCGCTGTACTACCTGACCCTGGCGGGCGTGGTGAACATCGTGCTGAACCTGTTCTTCGTCATCGTCTGCCACCTGGATGTGGCGGGCGTGGCCATCGCCACGGTGATCTCCCAGTGCATCTCCGCCGGCCTGGTGCTGCGGTGCATGGTGAAGGACACCGGCCCCCTGCATCTGGACCTGAAGAAGATGCGGCTCCACGCCAGGACGGTCCGGCAGATCCTGCGGATCGGTCTGCCCGCCGGCTTCCAGGGGATCCTGTTCTCCCTGTCCAACGTGGTGATCCAGTCCTCCGTCAACACCTTCGGCGAGACCGTCATGGCCGGCAACTCCGCCGCCGCCAATATCGAGCAGTTCGTGTATGTGTCCATGAACGCCATGTATCAGGCCACCATCTCCTTCGTCAGCCAGAACTACGGCGCCGGCAACTACCACCGCATCCGAAAGATCGTCGTCCGGGCCCAGATCTGCGTCCTGGTGGTGGGCGTGCTCCTGGGGAATCTCGCCACGCTGGGCGGCCGGGTGCTGCTGAGCATCTACACCTCCAGTCCCGCCGTCATCGACGCCGGCATCACCCGGATGCAGATCGTCTGCGCCACCTATGCCATCTGCGGCATGATGGACGTGATGGTGGGCGGCCTGCGGGGCATCGGCTACTCGGTGATGCCCATGCTGGTGTCCCTGGTGGGCGCCTGCGGCCTGCGGCTGGTCTGGATCGCCACTATCTTCCAGCTGCCCCGGTTCCACACCATCCAGATGCTCTACTGGTCCTACCCGGTCAGCTGGATCATCACTCTGGGCGCCCATGTGCTCTGCTTCCTGTGGGCCATGAAGCGCGTCAGGCGGCGGCTGCTGGGGGACGGCTCCCCCGTTCCGGAGGGATCCGCGCCGGAGCCCCCGGCCGGTCCGGAGGTCTGAGCAGTTCCTCCCCGCCGCGTTTCCGCCGCTCTTCCCGCCATAAGCCGCTTCCGCCCCCCGGCTGTGCCGGGGGGCGCTTTTTATCCTCCCCGCGAAAAAACGCCCCTGCGCTGTCCTGGCGCAGGGGCGTTTTGCAGGATCGGGGCAGACGGCGGAGGATCAGTCCTCGGCCATCTTGCGGTACTTCTCGTACCGGGCCTTCAGGTTCTCGATCTCCTTCTCGTAGAGGGCGTTGGCCCGCTCGGGGAAGTTGTTCTTCAGGGAGGCGAACCGGTTCTCGCCCATCAGGAAGTCCATGAGCTTGCCGGTGTCGGGCGCGGGAGAGTCCAGCTGGAAGGGGTTCTTGCCCTCGGCGATGCGCCGGGGATCATACCGGTACAGGTGCCAGTAGCCGCACTCCACAGCCTTCTTCATCTCGTCCTGAGAGCAGCCCATGCCGGCCTTGATATGCTGTTCCAGGCAGGGGCAGTAGCAGATGACGATGGAGGGGCCGGGATAGGACTCCGCCTCCCGGAATGCCTTCAGAGTCTGGGCCTGGTCATAGCCCATGGCCACCTGGGCCACATACACGTAGCCGTAGGTCATCAGGATGGCGCCCAGGTCCTTCTTGGCCACCTGCTTGCCGCCAGCGGCGAACTTGGCCACGGCGGAGGTGGGGGTGGACTTGGAGGACTGTCCGCCGGTGTTGGAGTACACCT
>CALXDE010000100.1 GCA_944386965.1 uncultured Oscillospiraceae bacterium | reverse complement strand
GCGATGGCCTCGATTTCGCAGAGGACGCCCTTCGGCAGCTCCCGTACAGCCACACAGCTGCGGGCGGGCTTGGAGGGGAAATATTTGGCGTAAACCTCATTAAAGGCAGCAAAATCACCCATGTCCGCCAGGAAGCAGGTGGTCTTCACCACGCTCTCCAGCGTGACGCCGGCCGCCTCCAGAATGGCGCCCACATTTTTGCAGCTTTGCTCCGCCTGGGCGGCGATGCCGTCGGGAATGACGCCGGTGGCGGGATCCACGGGGATCTGGCCGGAGGTGATCACCAGGTCGCCGAAAGCATAGCCCTGGGAGTAAGGTCCGATGGCGCCGGGGGCGTTGGGGGTGGAAATCACGTTTTTCATGGGAAGACCCTCCTTCAATCAAATTTGACCGACTCCATGATAGCCAGCCCCAGCGGAAAAGTCAACTCCATGTACTTGTGAAAAAACGAAAAATGTGATATGCTTTTTTAGAATATATTACAGGAACTGCGGTTCAAACGCCAGGAGGAGAAGACAGAGCATGAGCGATTTAAAGGAAGTTCTCCGGGACGACAGCTATCTGCGGCAGCAGCAGCTGATTTTTGCGGACTGCGACCGGTACCGCAGGGCCCGGGTGAGTACGCTGCTGAGCATTGCCGCCGCCATTGCGGGGGCGGACTATGATGCCCGGGGCCTGACTTATGAGAAGCTGTACGAGATGCGGGAGGTGTTCCTCCTCTCCCGGGTGGCCCTGCGGATCCACCGGGATCCCAAGGCCCTCCAGACAGTGGAGGTCACCACCTGGGAGGATGGGGTAAAGGGCGCCCACATGCAGCGAGTATACGAGATCGCTGACGGCCAGGGTGTGATGGTCTCCATCCGCAGCGATTGGATCCTGGTGGATCCGCTGACCCGGCGTATCATGCGGCCCGGAACCTTTACCGCTAAAAAGCTGGGCACCTGCCCCAAATCCATCGACGCGCCGGAGACCCGGAAGATCCTGATGCCCCGCGAGGGACTGGAGGAGCTGGGTACCCGGCGGGTGGCCTGGTCTGACTTGGACGGCAACGGCCACGTCTACAGCGGCAACTATGGGGATTTTGTATGGGACTATCTCCCCGCCGGACTGCAGGAGAAGCTGCCCCGGGAGTTCTTTATCAACTACAGCAAGGAGGCAACCCTGGGCCAGGAGCTGCGGCTGGCGGGCTTCCGAAAGGAGAACGAGTATTTGGTGGAGGGCGTGGGTCCTGAGGGGGTCTGCTTTTCCGCCCAGTGTGTGTTCTGACTGCCCGCTCAAACATCACGAGGCCGCCCCCTTTTGGGGGCGGCCTTGCTTTACGCTTGCATCCGGGTTTCCATCAGAACCCGTAG
Organism: uncultured Oscillospiraceae bacterium; assembly: GCA_944386965.1. The sequence goes on along the minus strand of CALXDE010000100.1, from coordinate 4,520 downwards.
AGCATGGAGCGGTTGATATCTGCCAGGGAGTGGGCGCCGCACATGGCCATGGTGTCGGCCAGCTCGGCCTTCAGCTTGTCCACGTAGGCCTTCACGCCCTCGCCACCGGCGCCGTACACCATGGTGACGAAGGGCCGGCCGATCAACACGGCGTCCGCGCCCAGGGCCAGGGCCTTGAACACGTCCATGCCGGTGCGGATGCCGCCGTCCACCAGAATGGCCATCTTACCGCCCACCGCGTCGGCGATGGCAGGCAGCACCTCGGCGGTAGCGGGGCACTGGTCCAGCACCCGGCCGCCGTGGTTGGACACCACAATGCCGGCGGCACCGGCATCCAGGGCCTTTTTCGCCCCGGCCACGGTCATGATGCCTTTGGCGATAAAGGGCTTGCCCGTCATGGACACAATCTGCCGCAGCTCCTCCGCGGTCTTGCTGCCGGCGGGGGGCGTCATATTCTTCAGGAAGGGCAGGCCTGCCGCGTCGATATCCATGGCCACGGCGAAGGGATCGGCAGAGCGCACCAGGTCCATCTTCTCACGGATGGTGTCCATGTTCCAGGGCTTCACAGTGGGCACGCCGCAGCCGCCATTCTTGGCAATGGCCGCCACAGCGCGCTCCATGACGGAGGGGTCCGTGCCGTCACCAGTGAAGGCGGCGATGCCCGCCTCGGCACAGGCGGCCACCAGGATGTCATTGTAGGCCTGGTCGCCGTACTTGTCCCCGTAGTGGAGCGTCAGGGCACCTACCGGAGCGGCGAAGACGGGGATGTCCACCGTCCGGCCGAAGAGAGTGAAGGAGGTGTCCACCGGCTTGTTCTCACAGATGGTGTCCATGTTGACGCACAGCTCCTGCCACTTTTGGTAGTTGCGGATGAATCCGGTGCCGATGCCCTTGGCGCCGGGACCGGGGATGGCGTTTTTGCAGGCCAGGCCGTTGCACACCGGGCAGGCCTTGCAGTGGGGGCCCATGGCGCCCCGGGCTTGTTCCAGAACTTCCTGATATGTCATCTTGTTTCCCCTCCGAATGATTTTCCGAAAGCCGCAGCGCGGCTGCCGATTTGATTGTACTCCCGGCTGACAAAAAAGGCAACCTCAGGCAAAAAAGTTTCTCTCCCCTGGTATTTGAGAAGGAACGGGGCGGCTGCGGGAGGAGGCGGTGGGCTATCTGTGAAAAAACGGCCGGAATTTTCTCCGGCCGCCGCAGAATCTGCTTGACAAAAACAGAAACACATGGTAAAATAAGACGCTTATATGATCGCGGAGGATATTCCGCCATTTTTATCATTGTGGTTATAGTAGCATAATTCCCCTGACAATGCAAGAGCGGGAAACAGGAATTTTAACAACAATTCCGTGTGTATCATGCACGCATCCCCGGCTCCTCCCGAAAAACAATTTGCGCCTCCCGGCCGCACGGGGCTGGGTGCAGAAGAAAGGTGAATGAGAAGATGGCCAAAGACAAGTACTACGGAAAGACCCTTCGTAAGAACTTCGCCCGGCATGAGGAAGTCATGCCCATGCCAAACCTTCTGGAGATCCAGAAGAGGTCTTACCAGGAGTTTTTGGACACCGGCCTGCGGGAGGTGTTCGCCGATGTGGCGGCGATCACCGACTATCAAGGCAACTTGGAGCTGACGTTCATTGACTATAAGATGGATGAGGCCCCCAAGTACGATGTGGAGGAGTGCAAGGCCCGGGATGCCACCTACGCTGCGCCCCTGAAGGTAAAGGTCCGTCTGCGGAACAAGGAGACGGAGGAGATCAAGGAGCAGGAGATCTTCATGGGTGATTTCCCGCTGATGACCCACTCCGGCACCTTTGTCATCAACGGCGCGGAGCGGGTTGTGGTCTCCCAAATCGTCCGCTCCCCCGGCGTGTACTACGGCAAGGAGACGGACCTGAAGACCGACCTGCCCATCCTCACCTCCACGGTGATCCCCTACCGGGGCGCCTGGCTGGAGTACGAGACGGACGCCAATGAGGTGTTCTGGGTCCGCATCGACAAGAACCGGAAGCTCCCCATCACCTGTCTGATCCGGGCCATGGGCCTGAAGACGGACCAGGAGATCCTGGATATGTTCGGCGACGACCCGAGAATTGTGGCAACGCTGGAGAAGGATCCCAGCAAGACCTATGAGGACGCCATGCTGGAGATCTACCGGCGGCTGCGTCCCGGCGAGCCCCCCACGGTGGAGGCCAGCGAGACGCTGATCCACAACCTGTTCTTCGACCCCCGGCGCTATGACCTGTCCACCGTGGGGCGTTACAAATTCAACAAGAAGCTCTCCCTCTGGCATCGGGCGGCGGGCTACAAGCTGGTGTATCCTGTGGCGGATCCTGCCACAGGCGAGATCCTGTTTGATGAGGGCCACCTGCTGAGCAAGGACGATGCCCGCCTGCTGGACACCGTGGGCGTGGCGGAGGTCACCATCGACGTGGAGGGAACGCCCCTGCGGGTGATGTCCAACAAGATGTGCGACCTTGCCCACTATGTGGACTTTGACCCTCTGGCGGAGTGCGGCATCAAGGAGCGGGTGCGCTATGAAGTGCTCCAGGAACTGCTGGGACAGTACTCCGGAGAGGAGCTGAAGGACCAGATCCGCCTCCACAAAGATGCGCTGGTGCCCAAGCACATCATCATCGACGACATTCTCACCTCTATCAACTATATGAACGGCCTGGCCCGTGGTATCTCTGTCAAGGACGATATCGACCATCTGGGCAATCGCCGTCTGCGGTGTGTGGGCGAGCTGCTGCAAAACCAGTTCCGCATCGGCTTCTCCCGCATGGAGCGGGTGATCCGGGAGCGCATGACCATCCAGGACCTGGATGTGGTTACCCCGCAGAGCCTGATCAACATCCGCCCCGTCACCGCTGCCATCAAGGAGTTCTTCGGCTCCAGCCCCCTGAGCCAGTTCATGGACCAGACCAATCCCCTGGCGGAGCTGACCCACAAGCGGCGCCTCTCCGCCCTGGGCCCCGGCGGCCTGTCCCGGGAGCGGGCCAACATGGAGGTCCGTGACGTCCACTACAGCCACTACGGCCGCATGTGCCCCATCGAGACCCCCGAAGGTCCCAATATCGGGCTGATCTCCTACTTGGCCACCTACGCCCGGATCAATGAGTACGGCTTCATCGAGGCTCCCTACCGGGCCGTGGACAAGGCCACCGGCAAGGTCTCCGATGAGATTACCTATATGACCGCCGACGAGGAGGACAACTACATCGTCGGCCAGGCCGCCGAGCCTCTGGATGAGAACGGCTGCCTGATCAACGCCCGTATCACGGCCCGGCACAGGGACGAGATCGTGGAGGTGGACAAGGAGCGGGTGGATTATATTGACGTGTCCCCACGGATGATGGTCTCCATCGCCACGGCCATGATCCCCTTCCTGCCCAATGACGACGCCAACCGCGCCCTGATGGGAGCCAACATGCAGCGCCAGGCTGTGCCCCTGCTCAAGCCCCACGCCCCCATTGTGGGCACTGGCATGGAGCATAAGATCTGCATCGACTCCGAGATCGCCGTCCTGGCAGAGGGTGACGGTGAGGTCACCTCTGTGGATGCGCGCCATATCACGGTCAGGTACGACAGCGGTGAGACAAAGGACTACAAGCTCACCAAATTCCTCCGGTCCAACCACGGCACCTGCATCAACCAGCGGCCCATCGTCTCTGTGGGCGAGCGGGTCCACGGCTGGGGCGTGGACGAAAACGGTCAGACCGTCGATCCCACCGTTCTGGCGGATGGCCCCGCCACTGAGCAGGGAGAGATTGCCCTGGGCCAGAACATCCTGGTGGGCTTCATGACCTGGGAGGGCTACAACTACGAGGACGCCGTTCTCTTAAACGAGCGGCTGGTGCGGGAGGACCTGTATACCTCCATCCATATCGAGGAGTATGAGATCGACGCCCGGGACACCAAGCTGGGCCCGGAGGAGATCACCCGGGATATTCCCAATGTGGGCGATGACGCACTGAAGGACCTGGATGAGAACGGCATCATCCGCATCGGCGCGGAGGTTCGTTCCGGCGACATCCTGGTGGGCAAGGTCACTCCAAAGGGCGAGACCGACCTCACCGCTGAGGAGCGGCTGCTGCGGGCCATCTTCGGTGAGAAGGCCCGGGAGGTCCGTGACACCTCTCTGAAGGTCCCCCACGGCGAGAGCGGCATCATCGTGGATGCCAAGGTCTTCACCCGCGAGAACGGCGATGAGCTGGGCCCCGGCGTGAACATGGTGGTGCGGGTGTATATTGCCCAGCGCCGGAAAATCCAGGTGGGCGACAAGATGGCCGGCCGCCACGGCAACAAGGGCGTCGTCTCCCGGGTGCTGCCCCAGGAGGATATGCCCTTCCTGCCTGACGGCACGCCGCTGGACGTTGTGCTGAACCCTCTGGGCGTGCCCAGCCGTATGAACATCGGCCAGGTGCTGGAGGTCCATCTGGGCTACGCCGCCCACGCCCTGGGCTGGAAGGTGGCCACCCCCATCTTTGACGGCGCCACCTACGGCGATATCCAGG
>CALXDE010000099.1 GCA_944386965.1 uncultured Oscillospiraceae bacterium | reverse complement strand
TGGAATTTTAGGAAGGCGGGCAACCCGGTGTAGACCCGCGTCCAATCCGCCCCCACCGGGGATTCGGACACCACCGCCGGGTATATGGCGCTTAAAATCCCCATGACCACCAACCCCAGGACGCCCGCACCGGAGACGAGTCCGCCGGCGAGATACCATTTCCAGTTCCTGGAGGCGGGCGCCTTGGCGGTGGCCTGCGCCGGTTGATCCTCCCACCCCAATTCCTCATCCAGCAGCCAGTCCACGCTGACGCTGAAAATCCGGGCGCAGGGCAGCAGCTTCGCCCCGTCGGGCAGGGCCGTCCCCTGTTCCCAACGGCTCACCGCCTGGCGGGAGACTCCCAACTGTTCCGCCAGGGCCTCCTGGCTCAGCCCCTCCCGCTTGCGCAGGCGGAGCAGTTTTTCAGCGAAGGTCATCCTGTCCTCCCCTTCCGTCTCTTGGATGTCTTTACGATATCAAAAGGTGACGAGAATGTCCACCGCATCGGTGCGTCATCTCCGCAACCAAATGTAACAGGCGCCGTTCTGCGGTTATTTCGGCGGCTTCTCCAGCCGCTCCACCAGGGTCTTCAAATACAGCTTCTCCGCCAGGGCCTGCTGGAAGGCGGCGCTGCGGCCCTTCCCCTGGCCCCGCATGGCCTCCAGCTTCGCCTCTGAGCGCTCCAGCTCCCCCAGCAAAAACTGATGGGTGTTCTCATACCCCGCCAGACGCGCCACCGCCGCCTCCGGGGACACACCCTCCGCCAGCGCATACTGCCCGGCGGCGTTCTTTTCCGTCAATCGCTCCATATACACATCCCCTTGTCCCATTTTCCCCCAGTATAGCAAAATCCTCCGGGCCGTGCAACGGCTCGGAGGCGCTTTTCCTGTTCAGGAGTGGGCCGGGACGACCTTGTGGTACCAGCGGCGCATGTGGTAGCCCACCGTGGCCGACATCTCCCGGGAGGCCACCACCTTGTCCGCCAAGGTCAGAATCCACGCCTCGCTGCTGCGGGGCAGAGGGGCCAGAGGAAACATGTGGCTGGTGATGGCCGCCTTCTGCCGCTGATCCAGGGGAAACAGGCGGCTGGCCCGCCGGGCCGCCAAGGCCCCGTGGGAAAAGGCGTGCATGCGGCGCAGGCGCTGGAAGCCGGAGTACTGCCGGACATAGCGCCGGTGGGAGGGGCTGCGCCAGTCATAACAGAAAAAATCGTGGAGCAGGGCCGCCCGGGTCACCGCCTCGACCCGCTCCTCCCGCAGATGGAAGCGCTTGGCCAGCTGATAGGCGCACCGGGCCGTGTCCACCGAGTGGTCAAAGAGGGAATTCTCCCCGCCGTGGTGCTCGCTGTGGCGCAGCGCCTGGAACCGGGGATGGCGAAGAATGTCCTCCGTGATCTGAGAAAAACTTTGCAGCATGCCGCTCTCCCTTTCTCCCTAATTTCAAGTCCATTATAGAGAGGATACTCCCGCAATGCAAGGTGAAAAATGTGGAAAACCGGCTAAAATCTTTGCCAAACTTCTTCGATCCGCCGGCGGGTGTTTTGGTGACTATGGCGGAAGGCCGCCAAACCGCCCGGGGAAAAGGTCCGCCCCTCGACTTGAAAAGCGCCGTGCCCGTGTGCTATGATACAGATAGCTTCCCAGAAGGAGGAGGACGCCTATGGATGCCGCGGGACGCAGGCAAACAATTCGGGAAACCCTGGAGCGCGCCGACCACCCCATCAGCGCCGCCGCTCTGGCGCAGCGGCTGGGAGTCAGCCGGCAGATCATCGTGGGAGATGTGGCTCTGCTGCGGGCCGGCGGGGCGGACATCGCCGCCACGCCCCGGGGATATGTGCTCCGCCGGGAGACGCCCGGTCTTCTGCGCACCGTGGCCTGCCGCCACGGCGGGGGCGAAATGGAGGCGGAGCTCAACGCCATGGTGGACCAGGGCTGCACGGTGCTGGATGTGATCGTGGAGCACCCGATCTACGGACAGCTCACCGGCGCTCTCCAGCTGCGCAGCCGCTACGATGTGCAGCAGTTTGTCTCCCGCTGCCGGGAATTTGACGCCGCGCCCCTGTCCCTGCTCACCGAGGGCATCCATCTCCACACCCTCGCCTGTCCGGACGAGGGGCGCTACCAGGCGGTGCTGGAAGCCCTGAGACGCCTGGGGATTCTGCTGGAGGAATAGCCCGCGAAAAAAGGGATTGACAAATCCCGGAAATCGGATACAATAATCAGGACATGTGTCAAGACACCTGTCCTGATTCTTTTTCTGCGAGGTATACCGCTATGGACGCATCCGGTTCCAAGGGCCTGCGGGCCTTTCTCAAACGCAAGAACATCGTCATCTCCGCCAAGCGCTACGGGATCGACGCCCTGGGCGCCATGGCCCAGGGGCTGTTCTGCTCCCTGCTCATCGGCACCATCCTCAACACCATCGGCACCCAGTTCGGCGTGGGCTTCCTCACCGCCCAGGTCATCACCATCAACGACGTGAGCTATACCATCGGGGGCCTTGCCTCCTTCATGAGCGGGCCGGCCATGGCGGTGGCCATCGGATACGCCCTCCAGGCTCCGCCCCTGGTGCTCTTCTCCCTGGTGACAGTGGGGTACGCCTGCAACGCCCTGGGCGGGGCCGGCGGACCGCTGGCCGTGCTGTTTGTGGCCATTATTGCCGCTGAACTGGGAAAGGCCGTGTCCAAGGAAACCAAGGTGGATATCCTGGTCACCCCCATTGTCACCATCCTGGTGGGGATCGGAGCGGCCTGGCTGATCGCGCCGCCCATCGGCGGCGTGGCGGACGCCTTTGGGCAGCTCATCATGCGCACCACAGAGCTTCAGCCCTTCTTTATGGGCATGCTGGTGTCGGTGCTGGTGGGCATCGCCCTGACGCTGCCCATCTCCTCAGCGGCCATCTGCTCGGTGCTGGGCCTGACGGGTCTGGCCGGCGGCGCGGCGGTGGCTGGCTGCTGCGCCAACATGGTGGGCTTCGCGGTGCTCTCCTTCCGGGAGAACCGGTGGGGCGGTCTGGTGAGCCAGGGTCTGGGTACCTCCATGCTCCAGATGCCCAACATCGTCAAAAATCCCCGGATCTGGCTCCCCGCCATTCTGACCTCCGCCATCACCGGTCCCCTGGCCACCTGTGTGTTCCGCCTGGAGATGAACGGCGACCCCATCAACTCCGGCATGGGCACCTGCGGCCTGTGCGGCCAGCTGGGGGTGTGGACCGGCTGGGTCAATCCCAGCGCCAAGGCCATCGCCAACGGCGCGGCGGCCATGGCCCCCGGCGCCATGGACTGGGCGGGGCTGATCCTCATCTCCTTCGTGCTGCCGGCAGTGCTGTGCTGGGCCTTCGGCCTGTTCTTCCGACACATCGGCTGGATCAAGGAGGGCGATCTGACTCTCCAATAGTCCGCCCATCCCGCCATGGACAGAGGGTGGAATAAGTTAAGACTTTTGTAACAATTTCTGCTGGTTTATTTAACAAACCTCGTGTACTCTTAAAACTACAAGGGACAAAACTTTTTCATCTAATCCTCTGAATAAAACAAAGCCCGGGGAGAGCGGCCGCTCTCCCCGGGCTTTGTTTTCGTCGTTACAGGCCGGGCAGGTCCGTCAGGGGCGCGAAGGTATAGCCCATGTCCTCCCACCGGGTCAACAGCTCATCCAGGATCTCCGCGTTGGTCCGGGAGGTGGAGTGGAGCAGGACAATGGCCCCGTTGTGAATGCGGGGCAGGAGCTTGGCATAGGCCTCCTCCGCCGTGGGCTGGTCGTCTGTATTCCAGTCCACATAGGCCAGGCTCCAGAAAATGGTGTGGTACCCCAGGGCCTGGGCCTGCCGCAGATTCTCCACGCTGTACTTCCCCTGGGGCGGCCGGTAGAAGCGGGACAGCTCCGCCCCTGTCGTCTCCTGGTACAGCTCCTCCAGACGCTCCAGCTCTGTCTGAAATGCCGACTGGTCCGAGATGGCGGACATGTCCGGATGGTGGTAGGTGTGATTTCCCACGACATGCCCCTCCGCCGCCATCCGCCGGACAATCTCCGGCGCGCTCTCCACCATGTGCCCCACCACGAAGAAGGCCGCCGGGGCGCCGTGTTTTTTCAGCGCGTCCAGGATCTGCTCCGTACAGCCATTTTCATAGCCGCAGTCAAAGGTCAGATAGATCACCTTTTCCCCACTGTCCCCCAGATAATAGGCGCCGTACTGCGCCAGCTCCTCCGCTGTCGCGTTCCCCACCGGGGACTCTCCCTCGGCGGGAAAGGACAGCCCCCAGTCCGCCCCGGCCCCCGCCGGCACCGCCGCCGGAGCCGACGCCGCCCAGACCATCTGAGCGTCCCGAATGAAGATCATCACCGCCAGAAACGCGCCGCAGGCCGTCAGCACCGCCACAGCCCGCCGTACCGATTGAAACATTGTCGTTCCCTCCCGTCATCTGCTCTGTTGACTGTATCAGCAGGTTGCGCAGTTTCCTCCCGATTATGCGCCCGGGGCGCTGCCGGATGTTGCCATCGTCCCGCAAAAATTCGGTAATACCGAATAATAATTTGCTATTTACAAACAGGCGCTCTTGCTGTTGGCGCTCCGGCGCGTTATACTGGATAAAACATCACCCCCGGCGATGCCGGGGCGGCGTATATCTTCCATTTCAGGAGGCGAACAGTGTGAAGCTGATTCGGACACAGGACGCGGTGGGCCATGTGCTCTGCCACGACCTGACCCAGATCATCCGAGGGGAGTTCAAGGGCGCCCGGTTCCGCAAAGGCCATATCGTGACGCGGGAGGACATCCCGGTGCTGCTCAGCATGGGAAAAGAAAACCTGTATGTCTGGGAGATGGTCCCCGGCATGGTCCACGAGAACGACGCGGCGGAGCGGCTCTATGGCATCTGTGTCAACGACCACATGGACCGCGGCGAGGTGAAGGAGGGCAAGATTGAGCTTACCGCCGCCTGCGACGGTCTGTTCCGGGTGGACGTGGAGCGGCTCAACGCCGTCAACCTTCTGGACGACATCATGATCGCCACCCGCCACTCCAACACAGCGGTGAGGACCGGGGACAAGCTCTGCGGCACCCGGGTCATCCCCCTGGTGATCGAGGAGGACAAGCTCCGCGCGGCCGAGGAAATCGGCGGCGGACGGCCCCTGCTGGAGCTGCTTCCCTACCGGCTGAAGACAGCCAGCGTCGTCACCACCGGCAGCGAGGTCTATAAGGGCCGCATTGCGGACACCTTCACGCCGGTGATCCAGGAGAAGCTGCGGGGCTTTGGCATAGAAATGACCGAGCACGCCGTTGTCAGCGACGACATGGACATGACCGCCGCCGCCATTGCCCAAATGCGGCAAAAGGGGGTAGACCTGATCCTCTGCACCGGGGGCATGAGCGTGGACCCGGACGACAACACCCCCGGCGCCATCCGGAAGAGCGGCGCCCGCATCGTTACCTACGGCGCGCCGGTACTGCCGGGAGCCATGTTCCTCCTGGGCTACTTCGAGGACGGTACGCCCATTATGGGGCTGCCCGGCTGTGTCATGTATGCCGGGGCCACCATCTTCGACCTGGTGCTGCCCCGGGTGGCGGCAGGGGTGCCCGTCACCAAGGCAGACATCGCCGCCATGGGCAACGGCGGGCTGTGTCTGGGCTGCAAGCCCTGCCACTGGCCGGCCTGTCCCTTTGGAAAGTGAATCAGGGGGAGCGGACAGGGCAGCGTCCCGCTCCTCCTCGCCCGCCATTATTTTAGAAGGAGAATAACGCTATGAAAAAGTTCCTGTCCCTGCTGTTGTCCCTGGCCATGGCGCTGTCTCTCTCCGCCTGCGGCGGCGGGGAGGACGCGGGGGAAATCATCGTCTTTGCCGCCGCGTCCATGCAGGAAACCATGGAGGAGATCGCAACGCTGTACCAGGCGGTAGAACCCGACGTGACCATCACCTACAACTTTGACTCCTCCGGCACGCTCAAGACCCAGATCCAGGAGGGGGCCGACTGCGACATCTTCATCTCCGCCGCCCCCAAGCAGATGAACCAGCTGGACGCCCAGGGCGGCGAGGAGAACACCGAGGGGCTGGACTTTGTCCTCTCTGACACCCGTCTGGACCTGCTGGAGAACAAGGTGACCCTGGCCGTTCCGGAGGGAAACCCGGCGGGCATCACATCTTTTGACCAGCTGGCGGACCTGCTGGAGAGCGGAGACGTCTTTCTCGCCATGGGCAACAGCGACGTGCCTGTGGGCCAGTACACCCAGAAAATCTTTGCCTATTACGGCCTGGACGAGGCTTCCCTGGCTGACGCCGGATTGCTGACCTACGGCTCCAACGTCAAGGAGGTCACCACCGCTGTCAGCGAGGCGGCTGTGGACTGTGGGATCATCTACGCCACCGACGCCTTCTCCGCCGGCCTCACCGTGGTGGACGAGGCCACCGCCGATCTGTGCGGTCAGGTGATCTACCCCGCCGCCGTGCTGAACATCTCCAAACACCCGGAGGCGGCCCAGGCCTTTCTGGACTACCTCTCCACTGACGAGGCCGCCGCGGTATTTGAAAGCGTGGGCTTCACGCCGCTGACCTGAGATCTGCTTCAACCGGACGCCGGGCCGCTGCCGCGGCGGACGTGGAAACGGCGTTCCCCCTACTCACTCCCCCTGGAGGTGTCCCATGGACTCTTTTCCCCTCTTTAATTCCCTGCGCATCGTCGCCATTGCTCCCCATTGACTGGTCAATGGGGGCCCCGTTGATTTCACCCGTTCGGGCGGAATCAATCCGCCCTGGCACCAAGGGCTTTGCTCCGCAACGCCCTTGTACGCCGCTGCCGCGGCGGACGCGGAAACGGCGTGTCTCCCTACTCACTCCCCCTGGAGGTGTCCCATGGACGCTTTTCCCCTCTTTAATTCTCTGCGCATCGCCGCCATTTCCACGGTGGTGGTGTTCTTCGCCGGGATCTGCGCGGCCTATTACATCGCCAAGCTGCCGCCCGTGTGCAAGGGCATCCTGGATGTCCTGATGACCCTTCCCCTGGTGCTGCCGCCCACGGTGGTGGGATACCTGCTGCTTCGGCTGCTGGGCCCCACCCGCCCCCTGGGCGCCTTTATCCTGGAGGTATTCGGCACCAGGCTGGTGATGACCTGGTGGTCCGCCATTTTCGCCACGGTGGTGGTGGCTTTCCCGCTGATGTACCGCACCGCCCGGGGTGCCTTTGAGTCCTTTGACCGGGACCTGGCCGACGCCGGCCGGACCCTGGGGCTCAGCAACCTCTGGATCTTCTGGCATGTGCGGATGCCCTCCTGCCGCCAGGGGATTCTGGCCGGAGCTGTGCTCGCCTTCGCCCGGGCCCTGGGGGAGTACGGCGCCACCTCCATGATCGCCGGCTACACCCCCGGCCGCACCGCCACCATCTCCACCACCGTCTACCAGCTCTGGCGCACCGATAACGACGCGCTGGCGTTCCGCTGGGTGCTGGTGAACGTCGCCATCTCCGCCGTAGTGCTGCTGGCGGTCAATCTTCTGGAGCGGCGAAAGGCGGTGCGGTGAATGGCGCTCACTGTGGAAATCGAGAAAACCTGCGGCGCGTTTCATCTGGCGGTTTCCTTCCAGGCGGAGCGGGAACGTCTTGCACTGCTGGGGGCCTCCGGCAGCGGGAAGAGCATGACCCTCAAGTGCATCGCCGGTATCGAGCGCCCGGACCGGGGCCGCATCGAACTGGATGGCCGGGTCCTTTTTGACAGCGAAAAGAAGATCTGCCTGTCCCCGCAGCAGCGGCGGGTGGGGTATCTCTTCCAGCAGTACGCCCTCTTTCCCAACATGACCGCCGAACAGAACATCGCCGCCGGAGCGCGCCACCTGCCCCGCGGCAGGCGGCGGGAGCGGGTCCGGGAACTGATGGCCATGCTCCGTCTGGAGGAATCCGCTGGCAAGCGCCCTCGGCAGCTCTCCGGAGGGCAGCAGCAGCGGGTGGCTCTGGGCCGCATTCTCGCCTCCGAGCCGGAGGTCATCCTGCTGGACGAGCCGCTCTCCGCCCTGGACAACTACCTCAAGTTCCAGGTGGAGCTGGACCTGGGCGACCTGCTTGCCGCCTTCGGCGGCACGGCGGTCTGGGTGTCCCACGACCGGGGGGAGGTCTACCGCAACTGCCGCCGGGTCTGTGTCCTGGAGGATGGCCGCTCCTCCCCCGTCATGGAGATGGAGCGCCTCATGGACGCTCCCGGCACCGTCAGCGCCGCCCGACTCTCCGGATGCGGGAACTACGCCGTCCCCGTTCCCACGGAGGACCCCCTTGTGGTGGCCGTTCCCGACTGGGGTGGTGTGCGCCTGCGCTGCGCCGCGGCCTGGCAGGAGGGCGTCACCCAAATCGGCATCCGCTCCAGCCACCTCCGTCCGGCGGCGGCGGACGCGGCCAACGCCATTCCCTGCCGGGTGGAGCGGGTGGTGGAGGACGTGCTCACCGTTGTCGTTCTGCTGCGGCCCGAAGGTTCCCCGCCCGGCGTCCCTCCCCTGCGCATGGAGCTTCCCAAGGGGCACTGGCACGGGGCGGAGTCCCTGACCGTCTCCGTCCCGCCGGAGTGCGTCCTGCTCCTGCGCTGAGTCTCCCGACGCAAAAAGCAGGCCCTCTCCCCGCTCGCCTTGAGCGGGGAGAGGGCCTTGCCACAGGGTGTATCAAGCCGCGGTGTCTCTCCCGTCTCACTCCCGGCCGATCAGCCCCAGGAACACGTCCACCGCCGTTTCCAGGATGGCGTCCGGAAAGTCCATACCCACCGTGTGCAGCTCCGGACAATTCTCGCCAGAGCCGATCTCAAAGAAGGCCCCGGGGATGCGCTGGGTGTAGCAGCCAAAGTCCTCGGAGCTGCGGTGAGGCGCCGGCAGCTCCCGCAGGGGAATGCCCAGCTTCCGGCAGACCGACCGGATCTTCTCATTGCTGGCTGGATGGGAGATGGTGTTGGGAAACACGTCGCAGGACTGGACGCTCCATCCCAATCCCCCGGCCGCCGCCCGCTCCCCCGCCAGCTCCTCCACCGCGCCCCGCAGGCGCCGCAGGTCATCCTCATATTCGCTCCGAAGGGTCAGCAGCAGCTTTCCCCGGCTGGCCTGGGTGCCGAAAGCCCGCTCCCCCACGTCCACCTGGATGATGGTGGCCAGCGCCAGCCCCCGGTACGCGCCGGGGTCCTGGAGCTGGGAGAGGCCCCGGATGATGTCCGCGATGGCATAGGCCGGGTTGCGTCCCAGCTCCGGCATGCTGGCGTGGGAGGGAACCCCCTGAAAGTCCAGGATCATCCCCTCCGAGCCGCAATAGATCGTGCCGTCCCGGACCTGGACCGTTCCCAGCGGAACACCGGGGCGGTTGTGGAAGCCGAAGATCTCGTCCACATGCTCCTCCGCCAGCATCTGCCTGCAGACCCTGGCCCCGTCGCCAGTCTCCTCCGCGTGCTGGAAGAGGAAGAACACGTTCTCCTCCGCCCCCCGCCGGTCCACCTCCATGGCCAGGGCCGCCAGGCAGGCGCTGTGGCCGTCGTGCCCGCACTTGTGTCCCACGCCGGGGAAAGCGGACACATAGGGAACATCCAGGATGTCCTCCACCGGCACGGCGTCAAAATCCGCCCGGAAGGCCACGCTCCGCCGTCCCGCGCCGGCCCGGAACGCCCCGTAAAACCAGCTGCCCCGGTCGATCAGTTCCAGGCGGCTGGTGTTCTGCCGCAAAAAATCCATCAGATACGCTTTCGTCCACGTCTCCTGGTTGGACAGCTCCGGGTGGGCGTGCAGCGCGTGGCGTAGCGCGACCGCCTTTTTCTGAATATCCCGCTCCAACTGACATTCCCCCTCAGCCCAGGTTTTCCATCCGATTGTACCGCGGCACAGGGGGATTTGCAAGCGCTTTCCCACCGCTATCCCCCGGAACCGCCCCGGCAGCGGGCGCCGCCTTTTGCCCGGCAAATTCCGCGATTGACAGTGTCCGCGGATTTCGGTATCATAAAAGCCAGGAAGACACGACAGCGTTAAAACGATTGGAAGGAGAACCTTTTATGGAGTACAGAACCATTCCCCATACTGATCTCTCTGTCTCCCGGGTGTGCCTGGGCACCATGACCTTCGGGACCCGTCTGGACACGGCCGGCGCCCGGGAGGCCCTGGCGGTGGCCATGGAGCGGGGCGTCAATTTCCTGGACACGGCCAATATCTACCCGCCCGGGCGGTCCACCGCCTCGGAGCAGATGCTGGGGGAGATCATCAAGCCCATGCGTCAGAACCTGGTCCTGGCCACCAAGGCCGGCGGAGCGGTGGGGCCCGGCCCGGCGGACCGGGGACTTGGCCGCGCCCACCTGCGTCAGGCCGTGGAGGACAGCCTGCGCCGGCTGCAGACGGACTGCATCGACCTGTACTACGCCCACTTCCCGGACCCCTCGGTTTCGCCGGAGGAGCTGATCACCGCCATGAATGAGCTGATCCAGGCAGGCAAGATCCGGCACTACGGCGTCAGCAATTTCCCGGCCTGGCAGATCTGCGAGATGGCGCTGAAGGCCCGGGAGATGGGGCTGGAGCCCCCGGTGGCCACGGAGAGCGTGTACAATCTGCTGACCCGGGGCATCGAGGGGGAGCTGCTCCCCATGCTCCGGAAATATCCCATGGCCCTGACGGTTTACAACCCCCTGGCTGGGGGGCTTTTGAGCGGCAAATACCTGGGAGGCAACAGGCCCGCCGGCGCCCGCCTCACCGAGGAGAAGGGCTATGCCGACCGCTATCTCTCCGACCTGAACACCCAGGCCGTGGAGCGCATCCAGGCCATGGCCCAGGCGCGGGAGCAGTCCGTGCTGGCGCTGTCTCTCCAGTGGCTCCAGGCCCAGCCGGATGTGACCTCCATCATCCTCGGCTTCAGCAGCACCGCCCAGCTCCAGCAGAATCTGGATGCGCTGGAGCAGAAGCCCCAGGCTCCGCTTCCGGAGGATGAGCTGCTGCAGGTGTGGCAGACCATCACCGGCAACCGCTACTCCTATCATCACACCTGACTGTTCCGCTTCGATCAGCGGCAGTCCCGGGCCCAGGTCCGCTTCTCCTCCGTCAGACAGGAAGCGGAGGCAGGACCTGCCGCCCGCCATACAGGGAAAGGAGCATCTGGAAATCATGAAAATCACCGGCATGGAGTACATTCCGGCCAGCAAATATCTGTTCCTCAAAATCCACACCGACGCAGGCATCACCGGCATCGGCGAGGTGGGCTCGTGGGGGTATCTGGACGGCGCGCTGGGCGTGCTGAAAAAGCTGGAGGGCTACCTGATCGGCCAGGACCCCCGCCGCATTGAACACCACTGGCAGTACATGTATCGCAGCATGTATTTCCGGGGCGCCCTGGTGATGAGCGCCATCGCCGCCATTGACATCGCCCTGTGGGACATCAAGGGCAAGGCCCTGGGCGTTCCGGTGTATGAGCTGCTGGGCGGCCCCTGCCGGGACAAGGTGCGCACGTATCCGGCAGTGTTCCAGTTCACCCCCGAAGAGATGGCCGCCGCCTGCGCCCAGGTCAAGGCCCAGGGGTTTACCGCCGCCCGGCTGATGATCACCGGCGACGCGCGGCAGCGGACCTGCGGCATTTCCGACAGCATCTTCAACCATCGCGTCAGCGCCCAGGTGGAGCGAGTGCGCGCCTGCCGGGAGGCCGTGGGCGACGACTTCGACCTGATTCTGGAGGTCCACCGCTCCATGAGTGTTCCAGACGCCATCGCCTTCGCCAAGGGGGTGGAGCCCTATCGCCCCCTCTTCCTGGAGGACCCCATCGCCCCTGACAGCGACGAGGTGATGGCCGAGGTGGCCGCCAAGACCTGGCTCCCCATCGCCACCGGCGAGCGCTTTATCACGATTCAGGAGTTTGAAAATCTGCTGATGAAAAAGGCCGCCCGCTATGTCCGGCCGGACCTGTGCACCATGGGCGGCATCACCGCGTGCAAGAAGGTCGCCGCCATTGCCGAGAGCCACTATGTGGACATCGTGCCCCACAACCCGCTGGGGCCCGTCTCAACGGCGGCCTGCCTCCAGCTGGACGCCGCCGTTCCCAATGTGGCCATCCAGGAATTCCCCAGTTTCTATCTGTCGGGCGGCGAAAGGGAGATGATCACCACCGAGCTCAAGCTGGACCAGGGCTTCCTGGTAGTGCCGGACGGCCCCGGCCTCGGCATTGAGCTGGTGGAGGACATCACCGAAAAATTTCCGCCCGCCCAGCGCAGCATCCACTGTCAGATCGCCTTTGACGGCGCCGTGCGGGACCTGTAGGGCCGCCGAACCTCCGCCGGCGCGCGATACAAGCGGAGAGCCAGACGAACCGCAGGGGTTCGTCTGGCTCTCTTTTGGAAGGGACGGTTAAAATCGATATTTTCGAGATTCAAAAAAACTCCAGGAGATCCATCCTACCGGCCTTCTGGCCGACGGCGCTTTTGCGCCGTAAATTCGGAGCCGCCGGAGGCGGCGGAGAATTGCGCAGGGGCGGCTTTGACGACCCCGAGCATTCAAATGCCGAAGGGTGGAGCGACCAACAGGAGCGGAACCCAAAACGAAAGGCACGACTCTCGTCGTGCCTTTCGTTTTGGAAGGGACGGTTAAAATCGACATTCTTTCAACAACAGACAAAACCGCCGCGCAGCGGCGGACCCAAACCGCAACCTAGTGAAGTACCCGCAAGGGGCAGGCCGCATCCGTAAGGCGGCAGAGCCGCCAACGGCTGCGCTCCGGGTTGCGGTTTGGAAGCGAGGAGCAGCAGAATGAGCGCGCGATGAGCTTTGCAATGAAATGAAAAAGCTCGTCGCAAGCGATATGACGCTTGCGACGAGCTGGTGGAGCAAGCTGACCAAAATAAGAACTACACTTGCTTTATTTGGGGGTTTGCTCTTACCCTGAATATCCAAAAGCTGAGATAATCAGCCTATTTTAATTCCTGCTCCAGACCATCAAATTCAGGCGTATTAAAAAATTCCCCAAGTGTGATATTCAGTCCATCACAAATCATTTTTATGGTGACAATTTTAGGATTAAGGCTCTTGCCATAAAGAATGTTCTTGATGGACGAGGGCGGCAGACCGGATATTGTAGCTAAACCATTTATTGTTATCTCCCGCTCATGGCATAGCTACAATATCCTGTTGCGTACAGCCATTGTTGTGTTCATAGATTATCCTCCCTTACGCATTTATGGTGATGCCTTCACCCTTGTATTTTATATTATCTACCATCCAGCACTTTTCATCCTGCATTTTCTTGATGCGGTAGGTCTGGCCGTTTCTTTCGTCGGTTAAGGAAACAATGTCGCCAACACTCATAGAACCACAAGTAGTGCCAGTAAACTCTTGCATAGAAGTGGTAGTACTTGGATTAAAGTATCTAATGGTGAAGTTATGGTTCTCCATTTGTCCACCTACTACATTGACTTGGATGTCGTAACCATTATCTGTGCCTGAAGTAGTGTTAGTTTCTGCTTTACTAGGCAAAGTGCAGGTGAGTTCGTCTGCGCTCTTTACATCTATGCTAGTGCAGTCTGTACCGCCAATAGTAACACTTTGGACATTAACAAAGCCACCATTGCTGTATAAGGTGA
>CALXDE010000098.1 GCA_944386965.1 uncultured Oscillospiraceae bacterium | reverse complement strand
TGTGAACTGCTGGTACGGCACATCTTCACGCTGTCGCACTCCAGTTGGCCTAATCCCAACAATCTGTTGTTCCCATCCAAAGCCGGGACCTACATCGATCCCCAGAGTTTTCAACTCCGGTTGATCGCTGTCTCCAAGCGATGCGAGATCAAGAAGGTCAACCCGCACGCGCTCCGGCATACGCTGGCGACCCGTCTGGTGGAGGAAAAGACGCCGCTGAATATCGTGCAGGGTATTTTGGGTCACTCATCCATAGAAACAACCAGAAAATATCTGCATAAGAATGAAGATATCGAGCGAGAGGCGATTAGCAGCATGACAGATTACCTCGACGTAGAGAAATTGTCGGAGACGCCTCAACTCAATGGAGCGAAGAGACGGGCAAAATTCGCAAGCATCGTCCTTCCAGATTTTTCAGCACAGGCGCAATCAAAAAAATTGGCCGCAGCGCAATAGTTTTTGCAAAACCTGCGCGGCTGCCTACTTTGGTGCAAATAGTCGGAAGAAAGCGATAATGACTGACGCACGATCCATCTTAACAGGAGGATATTCCTATGAGGGAGTAAAGCACGAAAAAGAGCGCATAGGCTTTCCGGGCAAATCAACTGCAAATTGCAGCGGAGCAAAGAAAAAGTCCTGAAACCCTTGGGATTTCAGGACTTTCTGGTTGCGGCGGCAGGACTCGAACCTGCGACCTCCGGGTTATGAGCCCGACAAGCTACCAACTGCTCTACGCCGCGATATATCGTTTTGGAACCTTAAAACCCGATGGTGCCGGTGACCGGGCTCGAACCGGTACGGTATTGCTACCGAGGGATTTTAAGTCCCTTGTGTCTACCAATTCCACCACACCGGCAGATATCGGCAATAGTTAGGATACCACAGATCCGCCTCCCTGTCAACCCCTTTTCGCAGACGGCTTGTCGACCGGTTTCGTGCAACTTTTGACCGCTGGCAGCATATATTGTTGGGTAGCGCATTGGCAACAGAGGAGGATCGAGCACAGTGGAAACCAGAGAACCCCACGGGGATGTGGACGACATGATCTACCTGGACGACTGGGCCCCCAGCGACCGCTAGGTCCCGGCCCTGGTCCGAAAAACGCGCTGCCGGCACCGTCTGAGGGCGGGCCCCCGGCAGCCTGCGCCGCCAGCCTGCCCCAGGCTGGCGGCGCCCTATTTTTCCAATCCTTCCATTTCTTATTTTATAATAGGAAGGAACCTATGGCGAATTGGAGCGGCTCCGCCTGTCCCCACCGCCCCCCGGGCGAGGTGCTGCAGGGCCTGCTTCTCGTGCAATTTGTACCAATCTTCTTTTGGAATGGGAAAAATTGTTTCGGTAAAACGGCCCGCTGTCCACGGCACAGAGACACTTTTCGGTGCGATTTGCCGCCGTTGGAAGTATAGCAGCCAAAAATGCTGTAAACCCGGACAAAATGATTGACAAAATGTATTTTTTCTATAAAATATTCATTACGCGGCGGCAGACCCTCTGGGCTGGAAACTGTCCAAGGCAGCGTCTGTCCGCCGTAAATATCGTGTTTTGGAGGTTTGTATGAAGAAGTTTCTCAGCGTACTGCTGACGCTGGCCATGCTGTTTACCCTCGTGGCCTGCAGCAACAGCAGCAACAACGCCGGCGACGGCGAGGCCGAGGATGCGGGCACCTTCCACATCGGCATCGTCACCGGCACTGTCTCCCAGTCCGAGGATGACCGCCGCGGCGCCGAGGCCTTCCAGGCCATGTACGGCGAGGATGTGGTCACCCTGGCCACCTATCCCGACAACTTCACCGAGGAACTGGAGACCACGATCCAGACCATTGTCAACTTGTCCGATGACCCCGACATGAAGGCCATCATCGTCAACCAGGCTGTCCCCGGCACCACCGAGGCCTTCCGCCAGATCAAGGACCGCCGCCCCGACATCCTGTGCATCGCCGGTGAGTCCCACGAGGACCTGCCCGAGATCGGCTCCGCTGCCGACCTGGTGTGCAACAACGACTTCGTGGCCCGCGGCTACCTGATCATCCGCACCGCCCACGAACTGGGCTGCGACACCTTTGTCCACATCTCCTTCCCCCGGCACATGGCCTATGAAACCATGAGCCGCCGCGCCGCCATCATGGAGGCCGCCTGCGAGGAGTTCGGCATGACCTTTGTCCAGGAGACCGCTCCCGACCCCACCTCTGACGTCGGTATCCCCGGCGCCCAGGCCTACATCCTGGAGCAGGTTCCTGTTTGGGTTGAGAGGTATGGCGAGAACGCCGCTTACTTCTGCACCAACGATGCCCACACTGAGCCTCTGCTCAAGCAGCTGTTTGAGTACGGCGGCTACTTCATCGAGGCGGATCTGCCCTCTCCCCTGATGGGCTATCCCGGCGCCCTGGGTCTGGACCTGACCGAGGAGGCCGGCGACTTTGAGGCCATCCTGGCCAAGGTGGAGGAGGCCGTCGTGGCCGCCGGCGGCGCTGAGCGCTTCGGCACCTGGGCCTACTCCTATGGCTACACCACTTCCGCCGGCCTTGCCCAGCACGCCCTGAACGTGCTCAACGGCGAGAGCGAGCTGGCCGATATCGACGATATCGCCAAGGCCTATGAGGTCTTCTCCCCCGGCGCCGAGTGGAACGGCTCCGGCTACACCAACGCCACCACCGGCGTGAAGGCCGACAACACCTTCCTGGTGTACCAGGATACCTACATTATGGGTGATCCGGGCCACTACATGGGCTCCACCCAGGTCGAGGTTCCTGAGAAGTACTTTACTGTCAGTTGACGGATTTTGCCGGCAGCAATCGAGACAGCCGGGGGAGAGCCCTCCCCCGGCTGTTCAAATAGGGAGACAGGAGTGTAACGCTATGGAAAGAAACAGCGCTCCTCTGTTGGAGATGCGCAACATCAAAAAGGACTTTTTCGGCAACCAGGTCCTGACAGACATCAACCTCACGCTGGGGGAGGGGGAGGTCCTGGGTCTGGTGGGCGAAAACGGCGCCGGGAAGAGCACCCTGATGCGGATTCTCTTCGGCATGGATGTGATCCGGGAAACCGGCGGGTATGAGGGGAGCCTCCTGCTCAACGGCCAGGAGGTCAAGTTCAACACGCCCTTTGACGCACTGGAGGCGGGCATCGGCATGGTGCACCAGGAGTTTTCCCTGATCCCCGGCTTTACTGCCACAGAGAATATTCTGCTCAACCGGGAGCCCACAAAGGGGAACGTCATGTCCGAGGTCTTCGGGCACCGGCTGGACACCCTGAACCGCAAGGAGATGGACCAGCGCGCCCAGGCCGCCATCGAAAAGATGGGGGTCCGGATCAACGCCGATATGGTGATCCAGGACATGCCCGTGGGCCACAAGCAGTTCACCGAGATCGCCCGGGAGCTCAGCAAGGAGCATCTGAAGATCCTGATTCTGGACGAGCCCACCGCCGTTTTGACTGAGCAGGAGGCGGAGGCCCTGCTGGACTCCATCCGGAGCATGGCGGCCCAGGGCATCTCCGTGATCTTCATTACCCACCGCCTCCAGGAGATCCTCTCCGTGTGCGACAAGGTGGTCATCATGCGGGACGGCTATGTGGTCAAGGACGCCCCGGCCAAGGAGCTGGACGTGCCGGAGATCACCCGCTGGATGGTGGGGCGCCAGGTGGAGACGGTGGTCGCCCCCATCGAGCCCCGCAGCCACGAGGACGCCAGAACCATCCTCTCCGTGCGCCATCTGTGGGTGGACATGCCCGGTGAGACGGTGCGGAATGTGAACCTGGACGTGAAGGAGGGGGAGATCCTGGGCATCGGCGGTCTGGCCGGCCAGGGCAAGCTGGGCATCCCCAACGGGATCATGGGCCTGTACGAGGCCGGCGGCGCCGTGGAGTTCGACGGCAAGCCCCTGCCCCTCAACACCCCCAGGGCCGGCCTGG
Organism: uncultured Oscillospiraceae bacterium; assembly: GCA_944386965.1. The sequence continues at coordinate 3,620 of CALXDE010000098.1, read as the reverse complement.
ACGCGTCTCTGGCCTTCGTGTCGGAGGACCGGCGGGGCGTGGGCCTGCTGCTGGACGAGTCCCTGGAGTGGAACGTGGCCTTCTCCGCCATGCAGATCCAGAACAAATTCCTGAAGATTCTGTTGGGCGGCGCCATCAAATTCCGGGACGAGCGCGCCATCTACAAGGTGACCAAGCGGTATATCGACGAGCTGATGATCAAATGCACCAGTTCCCGGCAAAAGGCCAAGGAGCTCTCCGGCGGCAACCAGCAGAAGGTCTGCCTGGCCAAGGCCTTTGCCCTGGAGCCGAAATTCCTGTTCGTCTCCGAGCCCACCCGGGGCATCGACGTGGGAGCCAAGGCTCTGGTGCTGGAGGCGCTGCGGAAGTTCAACCGGGAAAACGGCGTCACCATCGTGGTGATCTCCTCGGAGCTGGAGGAGCTGCGGCAGATCTGCGACCGGGTGGCCATTGTCTCCGGCGGCGAGATTGCCGGCATCCTGCCGGCGTCGGAACCCTCCGAGGCCTTTGGCATGCTGATGGTCAGCGGGGTAAAGTAAGGAGGGCTTTATGGAACATTCTGTTACAACAGGCGAGAAAAAGAACGTTTTGCGTGACGCGCTGCAGAAGTTCGGCCTGCCGCGGCTGATCATCGCCGGCTTCCTGCTGCTGCTGTTCATCATGTCCCCCTTTGTGGGGGTAGATCTGGGCCGGCAGGTCATCAACATCATCAACCGCTTCAGCTGGAACGCGGTGCTGGTGCTGTCCCTGGTGCCCATGATCCACTCGGGCTGCGGCGTGAACTTCGGCGTCCCCCTGGGCATCGTGGCGGGCCTGCTGGGCGGCACCCTGTCCATCCAGTTCGGCTTCACCGGACCCATGAGCTTTGTCATCGCCATTCTGCTGGCCACCCCCTTCGCCCTGCTCTTCGGGACCGGATACGGCTCGGTGCTCAACCGCATCAAGGGCGGCGAGATGATGATTACCACCTATGTGGGTCTGTCCGCCATCTCTTTCATGTGCATGATGTGGCTCCTGCTGCCCTACAGCCACCCCACCATGGTCTACGGGTTGTCCGGACAGGGCCTGCGCCCCACCATCTCCGTGGAGGGGTATTATGAGGAGGCGCTGGCCGGGATCTTCCCGATCCACATCACCGAGGACCAGATCATTCCCGTGGGCACCCTGGCGTTCTTCCTGGTGCTGGCCATTCTGATCTGGCTGTTCCTGCGCACCAAGACCGGCACCGCCATGACCGCCGTGGGCTCCAACATGGTCTTCGCCCGGGCGTCCGGCATCAACGTGGACCGGATGCGGCTGCTGTCGGTGGTGCTGTCCACCTGGCTGGCGGCCGTGGGCATCCTGGTCTATCAGCAGGGCTTCGGCTTCATCCAGCTCTACACCGCCCCCAATAACCTGACGGTGCCCACCGTGGCCGCCATCCTCATCGGCGGCGCGGCGGTGAACAAGGCATCCATCACCAACGTGATCATCGGCACGATCCTCTACCAGGGCATCCTGACCATGACGCCCACGGTTCTGACCGCCATGATCCACATGGATATGAGCGAGGTCGTCCGTCAGGTTATCTCCAACGGCATGATCCTCTATGCGCTGACCAGAAAAACGGAGGGCTCCCGATGAAAAAGAAAATCAATTGGCAGGCCAGGGCGGGACAGCTTGTTCGGAACAACTCCGTGCCCATTATGTTTATCCTGATTTGCGCGGTGTGCATCCCCCTGTCCGGCTTCTCCCCCAGCTACCTGCTCAACGAGGTTGTGACCCGTATGAGCCGCAACACCTTCCTGATCCTGTGCCTGCTGATCCCCATTATCGCGGGCCTGGGCCTGAACTTCGCCATGACCCTGGGGGCCATGGCCGGTGAGATCGCCCTGATCCTGGTGTCCGACTGGCAGATCTGGGGCATTCCCGGCGTGGTGCTGGCCATGATCGTCTCCATCCCCATCTCCATCCTGCTGGGGCTGATGTGCGGCAAGATCCTCAACCGGGCCAAGGGCCGGGAGATGATCACCAGCTACTTCATCTCCTACTTTGTCAACGGCCTGTATTCCCTGGTGGTGCTCTATATGATGGGGCCCATCATCCCCATTCTCCACGACTCCATCAAGCTGCCCCGGGGCTATGGTATCCGCAACACCGTGAGCCTGCTGAACATGCGCCAGTCCGTGGATAACCTGCTGGCCATCAACATCGGCGGCGTGAAGATCCCCATCCTGACCTTCCTCATCATCGGGGTTCTGTGCCTGTTCCTGGTCTGGTTCCGCAGAACCAAGCTGGGCCAGGACATGCGGGCCGTGGGCCAGGATATGGACGTGGCCCGGGACGCCGGCATCAAGGTGGATCAGACCCGCATCGTGGCGATTCTGATTTCCACTGTGCTGGCGGGCTTTGGCATGATCCTCTATCTGCAGAACATGGGCAACATCTCCACCTACAGTTCCCACTCCCAGATCGGCATGTTCTCCATCGCCGCGCTGCTGGTGGGCGGCGCCTCGGTGGAGAAGGCCTCCATCGGCAACGCCTTCCTGGGGGTCATTCTGTTCCATCTGATGTTCATTGTGGCGCCCTCCGCCGGGGCGCAGATCACCGGTGACTCCATGACCGGCGAATATTTCCGTGTGTTCGTCTCCTATGGCGTCATCGCCATCGCCCTGGTGATGTATGAGGCAAAGAAGCGCCGGGCCAAGAGCCAGGCCGGCCGGATGCTGGCCGAGGCGCAGAAACAGGAGGAGAAGGACGCATGAAATCGAAACGGATTCTTCTGTTCCGGGCGGCGGCGATTGTGGTTTTAGTCGCCATTGCCGCCGTGATGATGGTGATTGGCCGGGGACATACGGTATATTTTGACAACCAGTCCCTGGAGTACGAGGGGCAGACCTATGAGACGCCCTACAAGGTGGTGATCTATACCGGCGGCGAGGAGGTGGCCAAGCTCTATGACCGGGAGCGCGGCATGGCCACCTGCATCGGCCAGAGCCTGGACCTCACCCTGGAGATCACCCGGGAGAAGGGCGGCGAGGAGGAGCTGGTGGATGTGACCATTCCCCTGCCCTACAGCCTGGACGGCATTATCATCAACCTGCCCGGCTATCTGGAGGGCCTTCCCCAGGAGGCCTATCTGTCGGAGTTCGTCCCCGCTGTGACGGCAACGGACGACGAGGAGGAAGTGGTCCTCCCCAGCGACGATATGCTCATGGGCGACATCTGAGAAACGAGGAACCGCGGTTCGGCGCCATCGGCGCCGGAGCGCGGTCCTTTTTTGGAGGGAGGGCGGGGGGACGCTCTTGTCGATTCCCTGTCAGGAGCGCCCGCTCCCCTGTCTACCCAATGTCTACCCGCCTCAATCCCTTGCGGCGCAAGGGATTCCGGCTTTTCTTCCGCCCGGTTTTCCCGCCTTTGTCTACCGCCATGTCTACCCGGCGTGATATCCCTCCTTTTGATTTCCTTTCTTTTTCAATGTGTTTCGCTATCAAAACCTCTGTTTCTAAGGGGCGGTAATACGCCCCTTCCCGGAAACTTTTTGGGGTACTTTTCTTGATGGTTCCCGCGGAATCCGGCCGTTTTCCGAACTTTATCGAAAAATTCAAAAAGGAGGAACATCCACCATGAGGAATCTGAAA
>CALXDE010000097.1 GCA_944386965.1 uncultured Oscillospiraceae bacterium | reverse complement strand
AGGCCCTGCCTGGCGGCTTGAAGTTGTGCGCTCTCGCGAAGAAATGCGCCGGGAAGCCTATGGTTTCCTGCCTGATGGGTGATTCGACAGCGCTTGCCTCAGCAATTGTGCGGTGCTGCCTTAGATTGTCAGCCATCTATTGCTATAGGAGAAAACGGTTACTACTATTTAGATCCCCAGATGCATTTCCTGAATTACTATGATATATCTCAGCAAACAAGTTATTATGTTTGCACGCTCCCAGCATGTTCACATAATTCGCCAACTTGCAATGCTTATTTTGATTCATCAATTTTCGATGGGTTTAATTCTTACATATGGATATATGAAAACCGAATATATATGCTCGGAAATACTAAAGAAACAAATTCCTTGAGCATTTTCTCATTGAATCTTGATGGAAGCGATAGGAGAAAAGAGTTCGACATATGCGAGTATTCACGTGGTAATTATCTGGGGTTAGCAGTAGCTATACACCGTGGTTATATTTACTATGCTATTTCCTTTTTAGATCCTAATAATTCATCTGTAACACTATATCGAAAAAGCCTTTACAAAGATCAATCAAAGAGCGAAAGGATTTTCGAGTTTTCTGGTAAAGGCGTTGAAATTTTTAGGATAAAAGGATTTGGATCAAGGATATTCTTTCAATGTTTTTCGCCTGATCAAAAGAATGAAGAAAAAATCGGGATCTATGCCTTGAAAGTTGATGGCAGTACAATTATTGAAAGCCCAAAGCTTATAAAGCCGGGCGCAATTCGCGAATATACCGTTGTTAATTCTTCGCTATATTACTGCACAGACTCGGGTGTGAATGTCAATAATATGGAGACTGGGCTTGAAGAGACTTTTTATGATGTAGGAAATGTACCATCTATTTCATTCGACGGGATTTATTTTTATGTAGATAACCGACCAGGATTAATACTCAATCAAAAAGGCTTTCAGAATCGAACAATTGAAATTTTAGATACTAGTGGGAGAAAAATTGATAGCATAGATCTAAAAAATGGTATCGGCCCCTGCTTATTTGGGGACGAAAATTTTCTGTTCTCTTTTTGCTCTGAAAATCCCGATAATCCTACCGGAGAAATATGGTTGGCTGCGTTTGATAAAGGACAAGTAGGATCACTGACTCATAATTGGATTAGATTTTAAGAAGAATAATGTCCAAACTCCTTTGAAAGCATCTACGCAAAAGGCAATTCTACCTTAATTAGCAAAAGCGTTATATTTCTTACATATTTCGTATATTGAGAGAGGAAAATAAACAGTCGGCCTTATTCAAAGAAATGAAATCAATGTGACAATCGGATGTAGTATTATTCCGATGTCATTTTTATTTATGGGACTGTTGCCTCTACAAATTGTATCACCGCTGGTTTCGTATATATACGAAACCAGCGGTTTTTGCAATATCGCACGGTATTCGGTAGGGTGTCGAGGTCCTCCACATCAAATTTTTCAAATATCTGGTGAATGGAGGAAAAATTATGTCAAAACGAAAAACAAAAGCAGAGGATGTTAAAAATCCAGAAAACTATTTTAATAGATATATTGCATTGGAAATTCAAAAAGGAAAGGTAAAAGATAAAAAGTATAACGAATTGTTTTGCCCCCTGGAAATAATATTGTCAGGAGGAAACGAGAAAATACGAAGAAAAAATCAATCAGTACTTGCAGTTAATCTTGATGATGAGGAATTCGAAAGACATACTATTGAATCGAATGCATTTGGCTGGATTGAAATGATAGAAAACGAAACGTTGTTTGAGGCAATTTCACAGCTAACAGAGAAAGATAAGATTTTTTTAACTTTGCGGTATCAATATTGTCTGTCTCAGCCAGAAATTGCAGATATAATGGGATTAACTCAGCAAGCAGCAAGCTGGCGTGAGATGAATGTAATAAAAAAAATAAAAAAATATATGAAATTAATTTGTGAAAATCAGTAATTTTATCCCTACCTAATATGAGAGGATTTTTCTCTTGGGCTCTTTGAAAACTCAATATCCGGCAGCGAACTCACGTCAGCTTACGGGCTCCCTGACGAGGGGAGGCAGCGATGCGGCGGGTGCGCGAGGACCACCTGTAGAATTTGCAGAAAGATTCTTTTCTCTCTGCAGATCTATAAAAGACGACGGCCTTGAAAGGTGCAGAGCGGGTCCACCCAGCCCAAAACAGCCTTGGCAAGCTGTTTCGCAATGATCCCGTAAGCCTATAATGGTACTCTGTGTCCAGCCATTTTGATGGGGGCACCTCGGAGCGATCCTCGGAGGGGTGAGATTCCCGGAGGGCGGCGCCAGCCGCCGGTTCGTATGTCGCCCAAGGCTCGGGAAGTAGTGTCGAATAGAGCCAGGATAGGGTACAGCACAGCGCTGTACGATATGAAGCATAATAGAGGCTGCTCCAGCATAATGGAACGCTGTATTGTTCTCCGAAACTATCTGGAGCAGCCTCTTAATTAAATGAGTACTACCAGCAAAGGGACAAGATCCCTTTGCTTTTTGCATAGAAAGGAGTGCCGAATGGATGCCAATGTCAATTACCTGGGGCTGATGAATATGCTCCAGACCCTGAAGAACGCGGGACTCATCAGCGGGGCAGAAGCAAGAAGAATTGCAGCAAGACTCAAGGTGGCCATCGGTGCGGATATCGTCATTTTCATATAATAATTTCAAACTCTTCATCCCTTTTGGATATGGCAATACTACTGAATGTGTGGTAGTGTGTGTTGCTGAAAAAAGGAGGTGGAATCATGAGGAGGAAAAGCAATACGGTCGGATCTCTGGCGTTGGAACAAAAGCCAAGGCTGATTGAAATCCCCCCCGTCAAACAGGAACAAACCAGGAAACTGCGGGTAGCTGCGTATGCCCGCGTCAGCAGTGATTCTGAGGACCAGCTCCACTCCTTTACGACCCAGACCGCCCACTATACGGAACTGATACACCAGAACCCTGACTGGGAGTTTGTTGACGTATATGCGGACAAAGGAATTACAGGGACCTCGGCGGAAAAGAGAGACGATTTCCAGCGGTTGCTGACAGACTGCCGCCGAGGGCGAATCGACAAAATCTTGGTCAAGTCTTCCTCGCGGTTTGCAAGAAACACCAAAGAAAGCCTGGAGGCTGTTCGAGAGCTGAAAGCACTGGGCATTGCTGTCTGCTTCGAAGAAGAAAATATTGACACATCTGAATTGTCCGGCGAACTGTTAACAGCTATCTTCGCGATGCTATCTCAAAAAGAAAGCGAGTCCATCTCCGAACGGATGCGATGGAGCTATCAGGTAAGGATGCAGAGCGGAAAATTTATTACATGCAAAGCTCCATTTGGATACAGGTTAGTATCCGGCCAGCTTATAATTGAGGAGACAGAAGCAGAAATTGTTCGTCTGATTTTCAATGAATATTTGGCCGGCAAGAACATGACTGAAATTGCCGCTGAAGTTACATCTATGGGACATCCCACCAGAGACGGCTCTCAAAAGTGGTCGCGAGCGACAATTTCGTATATTCTGCAAAATGAAAAGTATTCAGGAGACCTTGTCCTTCAAAAAAGATATACGTCTCCCCTCCCCTTCAAAGAGCTCCGAAACAAGGGTGCGCGGGCCAAGTATTTGGTTAAAGAGCTCGTCCCACAAATTATCGACAAAGAAGTATTCCAAAAGGCCCAGGCTTTGCAAGCTAGTCGGAGAAGCCGAATCAATACCAAATGTACGTCAAATTATCCCCTTGCACTGCATGTAAAATGCTCCTGTTGTCAATCATATTTGCAAAGAAGAATTAAGAATCACAGGCCATATTGGGTATGCCGCACACACGATGCCAATGCAACTCAGTGCAGTTTACCACCAATTCCAGAGTCAGAAATATATGGCGCATTTATCCGCATACACTATAAACTTCGTCATCAAGGCATTGATATTCTGAAGCAGTTAATTAAGGACCTCCAGGCAGCTCGGGAGGCTAGAATGCTTTGGAGTATAGATATCGTGAATCTCAATAGTATGATTGCAGATATCGTCAGTCAGGATCGACTTCTAGCCCAGTTGAAACAGCAAGGGCTTGTCGATCCTGATCTCTTTATATCACGACGCGACAGGTTGGCTGAACAGCTCCGCACTGCAAAGCTGGAAAAAGAGCGACTGCTGGAGGCTGAGGAGGATCAGACGATCAAACAGACCTTGGCTATTATGGATGCTCTGGAATCTGGGCCGGATCTCCTTGCAGAGTTCGATGAGGAACTGTTCAGCGAGCTTGTAGAAAAAATTATCGTGGAAAAAGATGGTCGACTGCGGTTCCACCTGATCAATGGACTGGAACTCACAGAACAGATGGAAAGGACGGTGCGGTGATGGCAAGCAACCGAAAGCAGCCCTTTGGTTACCGGATCGTATGTGGGGAGATCGTTCCGTATGAGAGTGAAGCAGAGACGGTTCGATGGATCTTTGCGACATATCTTAGAGGTGCTTCTTACAGTACCTTGGTGGGTGCTCTTCAGGAGCGAGGCGTTCCTTATGACACCGGAAAGCCTTGGAACAAAAATATGGTAGCCCGCATCCTGGAAGACGGAAGGTACCTTGGAGCAGGTGAATTACCCGCAATTTTGGCACCGGAACAGTTTGACAAAGCGCAAATTTGTCGAAAGGAACGGACAACTCCCTGCCAAAAAACACCGGCCCAAAAAGAGTTGCGTCGGCTAAGCAAAAGTTCACCCCCTCCTTGGGTGGAAGGGCAGGTCCTTGGAATCTTAAACCGCCTGATTAGTTGCCCTGAACTAATTCACAATACAGCAGAAATAAAGGAGGAAACAGAGGCCGCCATGATGCGGCGAAAACTGGATGAAACCCTCCGCTCTCCACCTGTGGAAGAAGTGCAAATCCGCTCGATGGCAATAAATTTGGCTGCACTACGGTTAAATGCCATTGGAGCGGAGGAATACGAGACAAAACGTCTACAGCGTCTGTTCAAGAAATCCCAGCCCATGATAGAGCTGGAGTGGGAGATACTCCATGGAAGTGTCAAGAAAATTATATGTGCTAACGGAACAGTCAGTATTTTGCTGAAAAACCAACAACTGCTGGAAGGAGGAAATGCGAAGTGAAGGAACTCGCCCCAAATGTCTTCATGATTCCTCCAAAGGAGGAAACTGCTCAAGACCTTGAAAGGAAAAGGAGCCTTAGAGTGGCTGCGTACTGCCGGGTGTCTACTGACAAGGACGAGCAGCTTTCCAGTTATGAAAATCAGCGTGACTACTATACCAACAAAATCATGAAAGAACCGGGCTGGACGATGGTAGATGTGTTTGCGGATGAGGGAAAGACTGGGACCTCGACCTGTTCACGTAAGGACTTCCTGCGGATGATCCGGCAGTGCCGACAGGGAAAAATCGACATGATCCTGACAAAGTCAGTCTCACGATTTGCTCGGAACACTGTGGATACGCTCAACTACACACGGGAACTGCGGAACCTGGGGATTCCGGTCATCTTTGAAGAGCAGAACATCAACTCCATCCATCCGGAGAGTGAATTTCTCATCACAATTCATGGGGCTTTTGCGCAATCCGAAAGCGAGAGTACTAGTTCTCGAATCACATGGGGAAAGCGACATGCCATGCGTTCAGGACGCGCATCCCTGCAATACAAATGGCTGCTGGGATATGAACGCGGGCCAGATGGGAAGGCTGTGATCGTGCCGGAGCAGGCGGAGATCGTTCGCTTCATCTATCAGCGGTACTTGGCAGGAGATACCCTTCGTACCATTAAAGCGGCATTAGAAGAAAAGGGCTGCCTGACTGTTACGGGAAAGACGGAGTGGACTCCTGCACGGATTCAGAGTATCCTGACCAACGAGAAATACTGCGGTGACGCATTGCTCCAAAAGACCTTCATTCAGGACTGTATCAGCAAAAAGGTCATCAAAAACACAGGCCAACTCCCGAAGTATCTCATTCAAAACCATCACCCAGCCATCATCAGCCGGGAGGAGTTCGACGCTGTGCAGTTGGAGCTCGCCCGCCGGCGGACTCGTACCGGCGGAACCAGAAAGAGTGCCCCCTCAGGTCGGTGCAAGTACAGCGGGAAATATATACTCAGCAATCTCCTCTTCTGTGGTGAGTGCGGAACTGCTTACCGTCGATGTGTCTGGACACGAAAGGGATACCAGCGTGTAGTGTGGCGGTGCATCAGTCGGCTGACCTATGGAACAAAATACTGCAAGCACTCCGCTACTATTGATGAAGAAGTGCTGAAAGAGGCCATCTTGTCCGCTGTCAATCAGATGATGTCTGGCCGGGATGAATTGACAGGCCAGCTGGTTGATGCAATGAGACAGGAATTGCTTCCCGTCCCCGGCCAAGGATTGAGCATCTCTGATATCGACCGTGCTCTGGAGAATCTGTCGGAGCAGTTCGACCAGCTGCTGAAAGAAGCTTCCCTCTCTGCAGACAGTACAGAGAATGCCGAACGATTCCGCAGTATCTCCACCGCTATGGCGGAATTGAAGGATCGTAGGGCGCAGGTGGAGAAGCTACACCATGAAAATGAGCAGGTGTACCGCCGGGTCAAGGCTGCGGAGGCTGCGCTGTCGGAGACTGCGTCCTGGATCACGGAGTGGAAAGAGGATGTACTCTATCAACTATTGGAAAAGGTGACTGTGCTGAACGAAGCCAGGATCAAAGTGACATTCCGCAGCGGAGTGGAGATTGAGCAGGTCTTGGAAAAAGTCGAAAGGAGCGTGACGGCGTGAGTGTCTATGCCACGGGAGACTGCCACGGGATGTTCCATCGGTTTGGTCGCGAATACTTTCCTGAACAGGCGAATATGACCCGTGATGATTTCGTTATCATTTGCGGGGACTTCGGTGGCCTCTGGGAGAACTCCAATGAGGAAAGCCATTGGCTGGACTGGCTGAGCGATAAGCCTTGGACGACCCTCTGGGTGGATGGAAACCATGAGAACTACACACTTCTCGCTGACCTACCAACTGAAATATGGCATGGGGGAATGGTGCACCGAGTGCGGCCCAACATCCTGCACCTCATGCGGGGGCAGGTGTTTGAGCTTCAGGGATATACTTTCTTCACCATGGGCGGGGCCACGAGCCATGATGTGGAGGACGGGATACTGGACCCAAAGGCACCGGAGTTTGAAGCCCAGCTCATGATGCTCCGGCTCCTGGGGCGGCGAAGGTATCGAGTGTTGGGATATACCTGGTGGCCAGAGGAACTGCCTTCGGAGGAGGAGTATGTCAGGGCTCGACATAGTCTCGAAGAACATGACTGGGCTGTGGACTACATCATCACTCACTGTGCTCCAACTGATCTCGCCCTAGCGATAAACCGTCACAATAAGGCAGACCCTCTCACAGATTTTCTCCAAGTGATACGGGAAAAAGCCCGGTATCATTACTGGCTGTTTGGCCACTACCATGGCAATCAGGCAATCGACAATAAGCATATCCTGCTCTGGGAACAGATCGTGCAGGTAATATAAAAGTCACGGCAAAGAGAAGTGCGGCAAAAATATGCCGTATTTCTCTTTGCCGTGATCTGTGGAATAAGGCGCATTGCGCCGGAAAGGAGAAGTCCATGAACATCCGAAAGCCCGTTGATTACAGCGCAATGTACACTGGTTTGGATCAGGCGCTTGGAAGAAATCTGCCGCAGATGGAGCTGTATCTCGAAATCGGGAAACTGGTCAGCGCCAGAACAGAAAAAGGAGCAGCTGTGGCGGCAGCAGAGTATCTTGCAGCCAAATGCCCCGACAACTCTGGCTTTTCGCCTCGGAATCTCCGCCGGATGCGGGACTTTTTCCGAACCTATGAAACGACACCTGACATTCTGCATGAGGCTCTCCTGATTGGGTGGACGCAAAACGTGGTTATCATGGAGGCAGATCTGTCCATGAATCAGCGGCACTGGTATCTCCGTGCTGTCTTGCAGTTCAGATGGTCAAAGGCGGAGTTGCTGCGGCAAATCAGCGATTCTGCACATGAGAAAATGAATCTCGACGTTCCGACCGGCACATGTTATACTGACATTGACAAACCGAAACAGGAGCGACAGGATGACGAGGATACTTTTCGTGTGTCACGGCAATGTTTGCAGGAGTCCGATGGCCGAGTATGTCATGAAAAATCTGGTGAAAAAGGCTGCGATAGAGGATTTGTTCTGCATTGCCTCAGCCGCCACCAGTACGGAGGAGATCGGCAATCCGGTCTATCCTCCTGCCCAGCGGAAACTGTCGGAGCATGGAATCTCCTGCACCAGCCACGCAGCCCGGCAGTTAACGAACCGCGACTATACGGATTACGATCTGCTGATCGGCATGGACCAGGCCAATGTCCGCAATATGCGGGGCATTTTCTGCGGCAACCCAGAGGAGAAGATCCATCTGCTGATGGAGTATGCTGGCCAACCGGGCCAAGAGGTTGCCGATCCATGGTACACCAGAGACTTCGAGGCTACTTGGAGAGATGTGTCGGTGGGCTGCCAAGGGCTGCTTGAGTATCTGATAAAGGAGGTGGAGGTTGAATGAGTGCAGATGATCGGATTCAGCTTTTTGAAAATAAGCGCATCCGCACCGCTTGGGATGAGCAAAAGGAAGAATGGTATTTCTCGGTTGTGGATGTGGTGGCAATTCTTGCAGACAGCGTTGATCCGCAAGCGTATTGGCGAAAGCTCAAGCAACGCCTGAAAGCGGAGGGAAACGAAACCGTGACAAATTGTCACAGTTTGAAAATGACTGCCGCAGACGGCAAAAAGCGTCTGACCGATGTAGCTGATACGGAACAACTCCTTCGTATCATTCAGTCAATCCCATCTCCAAAAGCTGAGCCGTTCAAGCTCTGGCTGGCCCAGGTAGGCAGGGAGCGTGTCGAAGAAACCATTGACCCGGAATTGACTATTGAGCGAGCCTTGGAGACTTATCTCAAGAAAGGCTATACCCGCGAATGGATCAATCAGCGGTTGCAGGCTATCCAGGTCCGCAAGGAATTGACGGATGAATGGGATGTCCGTGGTGTACAGAAGGGCGTCGAATACGCAATTTTGACAGATGAAATCACACGGTCTTGGTCCGGTATGAGTACACGGCAGTATAAGAACCTGAAAGGTCTGAAAAAGGAGAATCTCCGTGACAACATGACGACCATGGAGCTGGTATTGAATATGCTGGCCGAGGCTACAACGACTGAAATTTCCAAACAGAAAATGCCTGAGACCTTTGCTGAAAATATAGTGGTTGCACGCGAAGGCGGAGAAGCGGCTGGAATTGCGCGGAAAGCGGTTGAGGAGCGGACCGGCGTTCCAGTTATAACTGCGAAAAATGCAGCCCAACTCCATCAGGTTGTGACAAATCTGCTGGAAGATGTCTCCCGCAAAGATGATCCGGAAAAGATGTAATCTCTTCTAAACTCCTAAAGGCTTTGTTTTATACTCCTGATAATGAAATCTAGATTGTAGCGGTTAGACAAAAAGAAAGACACGCTGTGAGCGTGTCTTTCTTTTTGGTTCCGCGGGCCGCTGGCCCGCTTCACCCTTTGGCATTTCAATGCCCGGGGTCGGCAAAGCCGCCCCTGCGCCGCCGGCCAGAAGGCCGGTTTTGTCCTTCCGCGGCACCCGCATCTTTTTTATCAATACAGGACAGAGAACCCCCCGGAGCCGAAATGGCTCCGGGGATTTTTGTTTTCAGCTTTTCCGGGGGTGGCGCTGGCCGGAGAGCTTGACGCAACATGACGAAAAAGCCGGACCGCGCTGTGCGCGGTCCGGCTCTTTTGCGCGGGACCCGGATGGGGGCGGCAGCCCCCGGAGGCGGGGCCGCCCCGGGGCCGGACGATGGCCGGGGCGCTTTTTCGCGGGGCCGGAGGTGTCCGGAAATTTTTTTGCCCGGCGGTGCACGGGGGCGTGCATCATTTCCCTGCACTCACGGAGTGAGTGCAGGGAACATTCCGGGCGGCGGGGACGCCCCCGAAAAAAATTGCGGAAGCCGCCCGGAAGCACGCCCCGCGAAAATCATGACCGGAGGAATGAACATGAATCAAACCACCAACTATCAGCTCTCCCAGTGGGAGAGCACGGACCGGATCCTGATGTCCGACTTCAACGGCGACAACGCGAAGATCGACGCGGCGCTGAAGGCCAACGCCGACGCCATCGAGGCGGAGGCGGCGGCCCGGGCGGCGGCGCTGGCCGCCGCGGGCGACTGCCAGATGGAGGTCTTTACCTACACCGGCACCGGGGCCAACGGCGCGTACAACCCCACGCACATCACCTTCTCCCAGATGCCGGACATCTTTCTGGCTTCCGGGGACCGGGCGGTGCTCCTCGGCCAGGGCGGACAGCCCACGGCGGTGGTGGGCACCAAGAGCGCCATCGACTCCTCCACCACCTTTCTGGAGGTGAACGTCACCTGGAACGGCACGGAGATGTCCTTTTACGAGAACTCGGACCCCCGCCACCAGCTGAACACCCAGGGCAAGCACTACTGGGTGCTGGGCCTGCGGAAAAAGAGCTGACAAAAAGGCCCCCGGGCTTTCGCCCGGGGGCCTCAGCCTGTCGGAACAGCCAAAAGGCGCTGGGACCGGGCGGCCCCTGTTTTCGGGTCCGCCGCAGAGAAAGACCCCCGGGCCGAAGCCCGGGGGTCTTTGCTTATGCTCTGACTGAGAAATGCTTCTCGATCAGGCGGGGTCAGTGGTCACGATAGAGGACTCAACGCCATCCACCACCAGGTAGAAGGAGTAGTCGTTGCGGGCGCCCATGAAGGCATCCACATCGGTGTAGTCCTTGCTGATGTCGGAGCCGCTGGCGGCCTCACGGAACTCGTCCTGGTTGGGACCACGCATGTACAGGGTCCAAGAAGCCTCGGTGCCGGCAATGGCAACGCCCTTCTTGTCGTACAGAGCGATGGAGCCGTCCTTCTTCAGGACAACGCGGGCAACATCGCCAACGGGCTGGCCGTCGGGACCCTTGTAATCGTCGTCCTCAGAGTGGTCGATCACGATCACGCTGGTGGCGCGGCCGTTCTCGATCACAGCGCCCAGGGTGTACTCGTGATCGGGATCCTCGTTCAGGGTGTCGAGGACAGCCTCGAGCGCGTCAACGCCCTCGTCGAAGGTGGTGCGCCACTTGTTGTTGTTCTGCTGACGCAGGACGACCTTCACGCCCTCGGCGATCCGGAAGCCCTCCTCGTCATCGCTGACGTTGTAGAGGGTCTTGCCCTTCAGGTCGTACACGTCATCGCCAGCATAGATGTTGGCGACCACGGTGTCCTCGTCCTCCAGCATCGTAACAGCCTGGTTGAGGGAGGTGGCATAGGTAGCAGCCTCCTCAGTGGCATAGGGCTCGACGTCCTTCACGTTGCCGTTGGCGTCGTACTTGACAACGAACCAGGTCCACTGAGCCATCTTGCCAGCGGGAGCGTTCTCCAGGACGCTGTCATCCTCGTCGTTGGTCTCGGTCAGGAGGACCTCCTCGCCGTTGATGATGACGTAGCGGGTCCAGGTCCACATCTCGGTGGAGCGGTCATAGCTCTCGTCCTCCAGATCGCCGGTGTGGGCATAGGCGATGCTCTCGGAGACGCTGCCGCTCTCGCCGACGACCACGGCAGCGATCACGTCGCCGTTGTCATCGTACAGAGTGTACACGCCGTTGGAGATGTCGTTGCCAGTGCCGTAGGTCATGTCGACCTCTTTATAGACGGCCTCCCAATTCCAGACGGAGAACTCGGCGTTGTCAATGCCGACGACCACCTCGTCGACGCCCTTGATGACGCCGTAGGTGCCATCAGTGTTGGAGACCTTGTCCAGCTCAGCCAGCAGATACACGGTGTCGTCCGTGCCATAGACGTTCTTGCCATTGATGGCCTTCAGAGCGATGTGTCTGTCGTCGATCTTGTCGACCTGGGCGTCGGTGCTGCGGAACTGGGCCACATCGTAGTCGTCATCGGAGAAGATGTCGACAGTCTTGGTGATCTCCTTCAGGGTGTAGACGTCGCTGCTGTTCACGGTGTACTTGAACCAGCTGTTGATCAGAGCGCCGTCGCCGACCGTGCCGTCGTTCTTGACGTCGATCACGGCGGTGGTGCCGTCCATGAAGATGGCGTTGGCCTCGATGTTCTTGGTGGACAGGTTGCTGCTGCCCTTGTCGGTGCCGGTGATGAACACATAGTTGTCAGCGGCGTCGACGATGTCCACGCCGATCACGTAGCCGTAGGCATCCAGATACACGTTGTAGGTGGTGTCCTTCAGGTTGGTGTCGGTGTAGTCGTCCAGGACCTCTTCATCATAGTCCAGCATGGCGGAGGCATCATACTTGGTGCCGTCCACGGTCACGGCGGTGACGTGGTTGCCGTTGGCGCTGAAGCGGTTGATCTCGACTTCGGAGAGGATCTCCACGTCGTCGATGGACTGGATGTCATTGTCGGCATAAGTCACCAGAACGAAGTCGTCCTTGGCGACGTCAGAGACGTTGAAGTCCTCGCCGGAGACAGTCTCCTTGCTGGTCACGCCGTAAACCTCGAAGTCGACAGTGTCCTTCTTCTCGTTGTAATCGGCGATGGCCTGAGCCAGGTAGGTGTTCACGACGGTGACGATGACCTCCTCGGCCTCGGAATCCACGAAGACCTGGGTCAGAGCGCCGTTGTCGGTGTGGTCGACATCAGACTCATTGTTGCGGGCGATCTCCTTGTACAGATCGTCGTCCTCGCCGTCCACATAGGCGTAGAAGTCATACTTGTCATGAGCGGTCTTGCCCACAACGTTGTACAGCTCCTTGCCGGTGACGGAGGTGGTGTACTCGGCGACCATCAGGCTGTAATCGACATAGGTGCCGATCTCCTCGCCATCCCAGCTCCACACGCGGGCGGGGCGGCCGAACACGTCGGTCTCGGCGTCCAGGCGCAGGTCGGGCTGATAACGCTCGGCGAACTCGACGGTGTAGTCACCGCTGTTGTCGCGGTCAGCGTTGATGCTGGTGGCCTGGTTGTACACGCTGGAGGTCACATAGGTGGGAGCGGAAGCGCCGGTGACGATCTCAGCACCGTTGACGGTGATGCTGGAGCCCTTGTTCTCATACTCCACCAGGGTGGCCTTCAGGGTGTTGACCGCGTACAGAGCGGCCTCCTCACGGGTGCAGGGCTGAGAGCCAACGAACTCGTCGTTGCCGTCGGTCAGGCCGATCTCATAGGCGCGGCCGGCCACGTTGACGGTCCAGTTGGTGCCGGTGTAGCCCTCGATGGACTGGTCATAGCCCAGGGCGCCCAGCAGCATCTTCAGGAAGGCAAAGCCGGTCAGGGTGCCGGTGGGACGGAAGGTGCCGTCGGCATAGCCGCTGATCAGGCCCCGCTCCACGCAGAAGGCGATGTAGCCGGCGAAAGAGCTGCCAGCGGGCACGTCCTTAAAGGGAGCGGCAGAGGTGCCCAGGGATTCCGCCGTGGTCTTGCCCAGAATCATGCAGGCAATGATCTTGGCGGCAGCCTGACGGGTCAGGGTGCCCTGGGGACGGAAATCGCCGTCGGCATAGCCGTCGATGATCTCCATCTCGGACATCACGTTGACGGCTTCCTCATAAGCTTCGCCGCTGAGGTCGTCGCTGTCCGTGAAGTCCTTGGCGCCGGCGCTGACAGTGACCAGAGACAGGGCCATCGCCAGAGCAAGCACCAGAGAAAGGAACTTCTTCATGGGGATATCTCCTCCTTTTGAAATTTACGGTCCGCCGGGGCGTCTCCTCCGCCGGGTCGATGGTTCGTGTGGGGGCTAGCCAACCAACTTCGCTGTCGGCCTACACCAACCGCCAAGCCGGCTGACAGAGCTGCTCCGCCGTCCGCAACGACACTGTATCAGGCCCAGCCAAAATTGTCCACAGATTCGGCGGAACTGTAATGGAATTGAAAAACGCCGCCCAAAAGCGGCGTAAATGTGCCTGAATCTGTAACAAACCAGGGCGGCCCCGCCGACGCCGGAAAAGGGAGGCGCGCCCTCACGCCTCCCTCTTCAGCAGGGTGTATTTCTGGCCGTCCCGGGTGATCTGGCGGTCCGCCAGCATCCGGTGCAGGATGGGCCAGCACTGGCGGGGGCCGATCCGCAGCAGCCGGGCGATGTCCTGCCGGTAGGCGAAGCCCACCTCCCCCAGATAGTCCAGAATAGCCTGCTCCTGCCGCTCCGGCGGCACCACCGACGCGGGGAGGTAGTAGCGGGTGCCCACCTTCGTCAGCCGGCCCCGGGCCACCATCTGCCGCAGGCGGCCGTAGGCCGTGTTCTTGGAGATGCGCAGCAGCTCCATCACCTGGTTCCGGGTGACGGACCCCTCCCGGCGGACCAGATCCAGCACCTGATTCTCCCCGCCCACCCGCAGGTCGTAGTCCAGCCGCAGGTCCCGGAGGGTCACGTCGTCCAGCCCGCCCTTCACCAGGGCCGTCCGGGCCAGCTTGGAAAGGCGCGTCCGGTCGTAGGGCCGGCCGCCCCGGCGGGTGGCCAGCACGTGCTCCGCCTCCTCCGGGGACGACGCCCGCAGGGCCCGCAGGACCCCCAGCACCCCGCTGGGCAGGCGCAGCTCCCGGTCCGGCAGGATCAGGCGCTCTTTGTCCAGGTCCACCTGGGACCACTTCAGGGCGGCGATCTCCTCCACCCCAAGGCCCAGCTGCCACGTCAGCCACAGCGTCGCCCCGGCGGGGGTGGCCTGCTCCGCCTGCAGCAGCTTCCACAGGGCGAACTCGTCGATCTGGGGCGGGCCCGCCCGGCGAGCGCGGGTGGAGACCTTTTTCTCCGGCAGGTACGCGGCGAAATGGGCGTTCATGGCCGCCGCCTCCAGCCCCGTGATGCGGGAGACGTACTGCCAGTCGTGCTCCGCCAGCTGACGGACCACGAAGTCGTGGCGCAGGTCGATCAGGCGCACGGCGGTTAGGCCCTCGGCGTCCAGGGCCGTCCGGGCCAGCCGGGAGATGGACTGGGCCGCCAGGGGGCGGCCGTCCCGGTCCGACAGGGCCACCCGGTCCGACGCGCCGTTGCGCGCGCCCCGCAGCTCCGCCAGCCACGCCGACAGCTCCGGCTCCAGGGGGACCGCCCGGCCCGGCAGCAACAGCTGCCCGCCCGCCAGATCCACCTGGGCCCAGGTCAGGAGCTGGATCTCCTCCCGCAGGAGGCCCGCCAGCCACGCCAGGCGCAGGATCGCCCCGGCCGCGTTCATTCGATTGTTCTCCAGCGCCCGGCGCATGGCCGCCCCGTCCGGGCGGTTCAGGACGTATTCCCGCATGGCGTCACTCCGAATTGTTACACTTGCATGTCACATTATTGGCCTTCCTGTTTCTGGAAGTCCGCCCAGACTATGGAACATCCATTTGATCCGTATTTTTTGTTACAGATATATTGCACATTATGTATATTCTGCGAATTCGCTGTATCCCTTGTGCCGCAACTGTTACAGCTGTTTTCACAGTTCAAATATACATCATTAGATAACAAAAATCAATATCGTTTGACATATTTTGTATATTTCGGTTCCAGCATAGACTTATCCTGTAAGGAGCGTGACATACCATGACGAAACAGGAGCGTGTGGCCATGGGGCACCGGCTGCGGCAGCAGCGGACCCTTCTGGGGCTGACGCGGGAGGAATTCGCGGAGCTGGCGGACATCAGCGCCGGCTATTACGGGCAGATCGAGGTGGGGACCTCCCAGATGTCCATCGACACGCTGATCAAGCTGGCCCGGTCCTCCAGACTTTCCATGGAGTACATCCTTCTGGGCGAGGAGCGCAACGGCAAACCGGACCTGACCACCATCGACGGTCTGCTGGCCGACTACTCCCCCGGGAGCTCCGTATGGCGGAGAAGGTGCTGCGGCTGTTTTTGCTGCGGGGGGACGCGTGATCTCCCCGGAGGACGCGTGAAAAGGATGGGGCCCGGCGCAGAAGCGCCGGGCCCCATCCCGTGATACATTATTTAATATGGAGCGGTCTTACAGATTCTCCCGGCAGAGGATGCCGATCCGCTGGGCGTAGCGGGCGGGGTCCGGCAGCTTCCCCTTCCGCAGCAGGTCCTTCAGCAGCAGAATGGGCGCGCGGCCCTGCTGGATGAAGTCCTGGGGGATGGTGTAATCCACGGCGCCGTCCAGCAGCAGCTGGCGGATGCCCTCGTTGATGTCGTGGCAGATCACCCGCACCCGGCCTCTCCGCCCCTGGGCCCGGACCGCCTCCGCGCAGCCGGAGACGCTGAGGTTGGCCATGTAGATCCCCGCCAGGTCCGGGCGGTCCGCCAGGGCCTGCCCGATCTCCCGGACGGTGGTGCCGTAGTCGTTGAAGGTCTCCCGCACCAGGATCCGGGCCGGATCGAAGCCCAGCTCCTCCATCCGGTCCAGAAAGCCCTGGAGCCGCCTGCGGTGGCCGTCGAACTTCCGGTTGCCCACGGCGGCCAGCACCGCCGCCCCGGCGGGCACGGACTTGCCCATCAGCTCCGCCGCCACCCGGCCGGAGCGGTACACGTCCTGCCCCACGAAGCAGACCCGCCCGCTGTCCGGCAGGTCAGAGTTGAAGGTGACGCAGGGGACCCCCTCCGCCGCCAGCGCCGCGATCCGCTCTGCCACGGCCCGGTCGTTCAGGGCACAGACCGCCAGCCCCGCGGCTCCCTCCGCCGTCAGCTCCTCCAGCAGGTCCAGCGCCTCCCGGGGGAGATCCGTCCGGCAGCGGCGGACCACCACCCGGACGGCGGCGTCCTCCAGCTCCTCCCGCGCCATGCGGATGCCCTGCTCCACCTCGGCGCGGAACTGATTCTCCCAGTTGGGCAGCAGCACCCCCAGAGTCAGCGGCGCCGCGCTGTCCCGCAGGGTCTGCCGGTAGTGCTCCCGGTAGGAGACGTACCCCGTCTCGGCGATGGCGTCCAGCACCCGCTGGCGCACCGGGGCGCTGACATAGGACCTGTCGTTGAGCACCCGGTCCACAGTCCCCCGGGACACCCCCGCCAGGTCCGCCACCGTCTGGATCGTCGGCCGTTTTCCCATTTTGATCGCCTCCGGCTGTTATGTGCTTTTGCACAGATTTTCTTCATTGTACCATACAGCCCCGACCGCCGCAACCAGCTTCCGGAAGATTTTTTCGATTTTTTCAGGATTCTCTTGACAAATCCTCCGGCATCTGTCATTATATGTGCAAAGCACATATAATGTTCATTTCACACATATCACAGCAAGGAGGCACAGCCATGGTGTTTCAAAGATCCGCCTGCATCGAGCCTATGTACAGCGAGCTTCCCTTCCTGGAGCGGTTCCGGGCCGCCCGGGCCGACGGCTTTGACTTCGTGGAGTTCTGGAGCTGGACGGACAAGGACCTGGGCGCGGTGCGCCGCGCCGCGGCGGACGCGGGCGTCGGCATCGCCGGCTTCAACGGGGACGCGGAGCTCTCCCTCATCGACCCGGCCCAGCGGGACGCCTACCTGGATTTTCTCAAGCGGTCCGTGGAGGCGGCGGTACAGCTGGGCGCCCGGTCCCTCACCATCCACTCCAACGGCCTGGGCGAGGGCGGCCGGGTGATCGACAGCTATTCGGAGCTCTCCGACACGGTGAAGCTGTGCACCATGTTCGGCACGCTCCGCCGCTGCGCGGAGATCGCCGAGGACGCCGGCGTCCGCATGAATCTGGAGCCCCTGAACATCACTACGGACCACGTGGGCAGCTTCCTGGCCACCACCCGGATGGCGGCGGAGATGACCCGCCTCATCGGCTCCCCCATGCTGAAGGTGCTCTATGACGCGTACCACATGCAGCTGAACGAGGGGAGCCTGTGCGACAACATCCGGGCCTACGGCGATCAGTTCGGCCACGTCCATGTGGCGGACGCCCCCGGCCGCCACGAACCCGGCACTGGGGAGATCTTCTATCCCGCCGTTCTCCGCTGTCTGGAGGAGATCGGATATGACGGCCTCATCGGCTTCGAGCTGATCCCCGCCTCCACCACCGCCCAGGCGGTGAAGGCCATCCAGGCTCTGTGACCTCCAGCTGTGCAGCCGATCTCATTTCAGAAAGGAACAAATTTTATGGAACGTATCCAAGTCGGCATCATCGGCGCCGGCCGCATCGGCCGGGTCCACGCGGAGAATATCACCCGGTCCGTGCCCCAGATGGAGATCCGGACCGTGGCGGACCCCTACATGAGCCCGGAGGCGGAGGCCTTTCTCCGGGACCTGCGGATCCCACGCCTGAGCCGGGACCCGGACGACATCCTCAGGGACCCGGACATCCGGGCGGTCATCGTCTGCTCCCCCACCGACTGGCACGCGGAGTACGTCATCCGCGCGGCCAGGGCCGGCAAGGATGTGTTCGTGGAGAAGCCCATCGACTACCGGCTGGAGCGGGTCCACGCGGCCATCGACGCGGCGAGGGCCGCCGGCGTGAAGCTGCAGGTGGGCTTCAACCGCCGGTTCGACCGGCACCACCGGGCGGTCTATGAGGCGGTCCGCGCCGGAAAGGCCGGCCAGGTGCATCTGGTGAAGATCAGCTCCCGGGACCCGGAGCCCCCGTCCATCGACTATGTGAAGGTCTCCGGCGGCATCTTCTACGACATGATGGTCCACGACTTCGACATGGCCCGGTTCCTGGCCGGGTCCGAGGTGACGGAGGTGTTCGCCTCCGGCGCCGTGCTGGTGGACCCGGCCATCGGCGAGGCCGGAGACGTGGATACCGCCGTGGTGACGCTGAAGTTTGAAAACGGCGCCATGGGCGTCATCGACAACAGCCGCCGGGCCGTCTACGGCTACGACCAGCGGGTGGAGGTGTTCGGCTCCGCCGGCGCGGTGATGGACGCCAACGACACCCCCGACAACGCCGTCTGCTGGGGCGCCGGCGGCTCCGTGTCCAGCCCCTGCTACAAGATCATGTGGGACCGGTACGCGGACGCCTTCGCTGCGGAGCAGCGGGCCTTCGCCGACGCGGTGCTCCACGATACGGAGCCCCTGGTAACAGGTGAGGACGGGCTGTACCCCATCCTGATCGCCGCGGCGGCCACCAAGTCGCTGAAAGAGGGCCGGCCGGTGAAGATCAGCGAGATCGAGGCCATTTGAGGGGCGGAGCTCAGAAAACGAAACAGGGCGGACGGGAAAATCCCGTCCGCCCTTTCGCTGTTTTTCCGGCCGTGCCAGTTCAGGAGTCCAGGCCGTACTCCCGGCGGTACTCCGCCAGCTCCTCCGCGTCCCGGTCGTCCAGGGCGTGGAGGCCGCCCCGGCCCTCCATGTGGTGGGTCAGCTCGTGGGAGAGGGTGGTGTACAGTTCGTCCTCCCAGGTCTCCCGGTCCCAGTCCTCCCGTTTGGCCAGGGCGGCGAAGGAGCCGTAGTACAGATCAATGTACCGGCCCAGCACATCGTCGCAGTACTCCCCCAGGATATACATCTCCCCGTCCGGAAAGTCCGGGTCCGGCTTCGCCTCCTCCAGCAGGTTCACCCCGCCGTTGAGGCCGTCGAACAGCTCCTCGGGGAATCCCTCCGCCATCCCGTCCAGCAGATCGTTCACCTCATCGATGGTCAGCATCACCACGGCGCTCGCCTTCCTTACCCGTTCTTCGGCACCTGCCGCATGGACAGGCTGATGCGTCTGCGCTTCTCGTCCACCTCCAGGACCGCCACCCGCACCACGTCCCCAACGGACACCACCTCGGAGGGGTGCTTCACGTACCGGTCCGCCACCTGGGAGATGTGGACCAGCCCGTCCTGGTGGACGCCGATGTCCACGAACACGCCGAAGTCGATGACGTTGCGGACCGTGCCGGTGAGCACCATGCCGGGCCTCAGGTCCTTCATCTCCAGCACGTCGGTGCGGAGGATGGGCTTGGGCAGCTCGTCCCGGATGTCCCGGCCGGGCTTCATCAGCTCCGCCGCCACGTCCCGCAGGGTGGGCACGCCCACGCCGCAGTCCGCCGCGGCCCTGTCCTCGCCATAGGTCCTGATCTGGGCGTTCAGGTCCCCCAGCTTCCCCGCGCGCACGTCCGTCAGGGCGTGGCCGGTGAGGGAGAGCAGTTTCTCCGCCGCACCGTAGCTCTCCGGGTGGACGGCGGTGTTGTCCAGGACGTTTTTGCTCTCCGGCACCCGCAGGAAGCCGGCGCACTGCTCAAAGGCCCTGGGGCCCAGCTTGGGGACCTTCAAAATCTGCCTGCGGGCGGTGAAGGGCCCGTTGGCCTCCCGGTACTTCACGATGTTCTTCGCCGTGGCGGCGTTCAAGCCCGCCACGTGCTCCAGCAGAGACGCCGAGGCGGTGTTCACGTCCACGCCCACGGCGTTGACGCAGTCCTCCACCACGCCGGAGAGCGCCTCGTCCAGCCGCTTGGGCGGCATGTCGTGCTGATACTGGCCCACGCCGATGGCCTTGGGGTCGATCTTCACCAGCTCCGCCAGGGGGTCCTGGAGCCGCCGGGCGATGGACACGGCGGACCGGAGGTTCACGTCGTACTCCGGGAACTCCTCCGCCGCCAGGGGGCTGGCGGAGTACACGCTGGCCCCGGCCTCGGAGACGATCATATAGCTGACGCGGGCGCCGACGGCGTTCACCTGATGGATCAGCTTTACCGCCATCTGCTCCGTCTCACGGCTGGCGGTGCCGTTGCCGATGGCAATGTGCTCCACGCCGTGCTTTTGGATGAGCCTGGCCAGCTTTTCGATGGCCTCCTTTTCCTGCCGTTCGCCGTAGGTGGGGTAGACCACCGCGGTGTCCAGCACCTTGCCGGTGCCGTCCACCACCGCCACCTTGCAGCCCATCCGGTAGCCCGGATCCAGGCCCATGGTGACTTTCCCCTTCACCGGCGGCTGCATCAGCAGGGGCTTCAGGTTCAGGGCGAACTGGCCGATGGCGCCCTCGTCCGCCTTCTCGGCGAGGGCGGAGCGGGCCTCCCGCTCCAGGGCGGGGAAGATCAGGCGGTCCCAGGCGTCCTCCGCCGCGGCCTTCACAAACGCCATGGCGGCGGTGCCGGGCACCACCACCCGCCGGCGGAGGGCCTGGAGGGCCGTCTCCCGGTCCAGCTCCACGCGGACCTTCAGGACGCCCTCCTTCTCCCCCCGGTCGATGGCCAGGACCTGATGGCCCTGGAGCCGCCGGAGGGGCTGGGAGAAGTCGTAGTACAGCCGGTAGACGGAGTCCTCCTCCACCGCCGCCTGGGAGCAGAGCCTTCCCTCCCGCTCCAGCAGGGAGCGGAGGACCTTGCGGGTCTCCGCGTCGTCGCTGATGGTCTCCGCCACGATGTCGGAGGCGCCGGAGAGGGCGTCCTCCGCCGTCTCCACGCCCTTTTCGGCATCCACATAGTTCCGGGCCTCGGTCAGCGGGTCCGGACAGTCCCGGCCCTGGGCAAAGAGCAGCTCCGCCAGAGGCGCCAGGCCCTTCTCCCGGGCCATGGCGGCCCGGGTGCGGCGCTTTTGCTTGTAGGGGCGGTACAGGTCCTCCACCTCCGCCAGCGTCCGGGCGGCGTCGATGGCGGCGGAGAGCGCCTCCGTCAGCTTGCCCTGCTCTCCGACAGACTTTTTCACCGCCTCTTTCCGGTCTGTCAGGTTCCGCAGATACTGAAGGCGCTCGGCCAGTGCGCGGAGGGCGGTGTCGTCCATGGCGCCGTGGAGCTCCTTGCGGTAGCGGGCGATGAAGGGGATGGTGTTGCCCTCGTCCAGGAGGCGCACCACGTTCTCCACGTGGCGGGGGTCCTTGTTCAGTTCAGCCGCCAGCTGTTGGATGATGTCCTGCATGGGGCGTGATCCTTCCTTTTCTGTGGAATGGGGCGGCTGTCCGCCGCCCGGTCTGTATGGGCCGCCTATATGGCGGCCGGGAGCGCGCCCCATTGGAGGCAGAATTTGCCGGTGTCCGGCAATGAACTCCATCCCCTATTCTCTTTTTGTTCTTGATAAAAAGAGAATGGGCCGTACCCGCAAGGGGTATGCCGCATCCGTAAGGCGGCAAAGCCGCCAACGGCTGCGCGATTGGACGGTCCAAGAGAAAAAATCGCTTTTACGCGCTCCGGTGCGGTGGCCCTCCGCGCGGACGGAGGTCTCCCGAATCGGTGCCGGCAAAGGCTGCCGGCCTTCTGTCAGCTCGCGCCGAACCGCTCATTTGCCTTGGCCTCGTCCCACGTGTTCGGCGGGGCGGTCATCGGGGCGGAAAATCGCATGGCCCCTGCTTCTGAACCCGCTGCCGCTGGACTGGCGGCCGATGGGAGCCGCTGCAACGGGCGGATGAGGACATCCGCCCCTACAAAAGGTCCTGCCGGAAATGCGTCCGTAGTCCGTAGGGGCCGATTGACCCGCCCCCCCCGCAAAGGACCAGCCAGCGCGTAGCGAAGCGGAACGCGCGGAAAGAGAAGCTGGTCAAATGCGTCCTTGCACTCCGACCTAAAACGCACCTGCGCCGCGAGAATCAACTGCCAAGTCTTTGCGGCATCCCGCCGCGCCCGTGGGGGGAATCATCGCAAACTCGAAGGCACCATCTTACGTCCAGCCCCCGTATGATACGCGAGCTTTGGGCCTCCGCGCCCAAAGTCGCGTCTGACATTTTTTCTTTTCCACCGGCCGCGGCGCATTTTCTTTTTGATGTCTCAAAAAGAAAATGGGGGGCGCATTGGGGCAAGCCGCCAACGCGGCCGGATTCCCCGCCCAATGGGACGCACCGGGCACATCCCGTATGAACAATACCCTTTTTTACTTATGATACAGCTTCTTGGTCTCGTACCGGGCCTCGCAGCTGACATTGATGCCCAGCCGCTTGAGGAGGTTCTCATCCACCTCGCTGAGGATCACGGTGAAGTGGGCGTCGCAGCCCCGGAGCTTGGGCAGCTGCTGCTGGGCCAGCTCCGCCAGGGGATTGGTGAGAGCGGAGATGGTCAGGGCCATCAGCACCTCGTCGGTGTGGAGGCGGGGGTTCTTGTGGCCCAGGTACTCCGTCTTGAGCCGGCACACCGGCTCCAGCACCTGGGCGGAGATCAGCTCGAACTGGTCGT
>CALXDE010000096.1 GCA_944386965.1 uncultured Oscillospiraceae bacterium | reverse complement strand
TGTGGACAAGCGCCGTCAGAAGGCCAACCAGTGCGAGGTCATGAACGTCATCGGCGATGTGAAGGGCAAGGACTGCATCCTCTTCGACGACATGGTGGACACCGCCGGGAGCCTGTGCAACGCGGCCCGGGCCGTGGTGGAGGTGGGCGGCGCCAAGAACGTGTACGCCTGCGCCTCCCACGCCGTGCTCTCCGGTCCGGCCATCGAGCGCATCAACGCCAGCAACATCACCGAGCTTGCCTTCCTGGACACCATTCCCGCCATCGACCCGGCCAAGAGCGACAAGATCAAGTACCTCACCGTGGCCCCCATGTTTGCCGAGGCCATCGAGCGCATCTACCAGGAGATCTCCGTGTCCAAGCTCTTCCTTTAATTTCAACAAAAAGGGCAGGCCCTTTTTGTTGAGGGTAGCACGGCGGAAGGACCTCGATTTCTTGCGAAAAAGTCGGCCCTTCCGCCGCGAGCGGTGTCCATTCCGAGGCGCATGTCCCCGGAATGGACGGATTCTGATTTCCCGGCCGTCAGGGGGAACTGACGGGGAAAACTGGGCGGCGTTTATTCGCGCCAGGGCGCGGACGCTGCGAGACGTTTTATGATTCCGGCGGGGCGGCTGCGGGCCGTCCCGCCCTTTTCTAAGGAGTTTTATCTGCTATGTTCTTTCAAAAGAAGTCCGGGGGCGTGGAGTGGCTCCTGGTGTGCCTGGGGAACCCGGGGAAGGAGTACGCCAACACCCGCCACAACATCGGCTTTATGGCCGCCGACGCCCTGGAGAAGCGCGCGGGGGTGAAGTTCAACAAGCTCAAGTACCGGGCCCTCACCGGGGAGGTCACCCTGGGTGGGCAGCGGGTGCTGGTGGTGAAGCCCCAGACCTACATGAACCTCTCCGGGGAGGCGGTGAAGCTGGCGGGGGGCTTCTACAAGATCCCGCCGGACCACATCCTGGTGCTCTATGACGACGTGTCCCTGCCCCTGGGGAAGCTGCGCGTCCGGGGGAGCGGCAGCGCCGGGGGCCACAACGGCATCAAGAACATCATCGCCCACCTGGGCACCGACGCCTTCCCCCGCATCAAGGTGGGGGTGGGGGCCCCGGAGGGGGCGGACCGGGACTTGGTGGACTGGGTCATCGGGAATTTCACCCAGGCCCAGCGCAAGGTGGTGGACGAGGCCATCGAGAAGGCCCTGGACGCGGCGGCGTGCGTCATCGCCCACGGCGTCAGCGAGGCCCAGAACCGCTTCAACTGAAAATGGACAAATATGCCAAAATTATTCTGATATTTTTATCAAAATATAGACTATATTGACAAAAAAACGCTGCGCGCTGTATAATGTAAAAAATGGGAAAAATGTCCTTTATATTATAAAGATCACCCTGGAGGACGGGGAAGTTCTTGGACCGTATGAAATTATGAGCGCCTTGTAAGAATATATTTACGAGAGGGTTTGTTTGAAGAGGGGTAGTTGAAATTGAAGAAAAAGCTGACCAAAAAACAGGCGTCTACCCTCCGCGCCGTCTGGATTGGCCTGTATGTCGGCATTTGCTTGATCTCCATCCTCTGCATGTGGATCTCCCCTGAGACGAAAACCGTCGCCAAGACGGTGGCAGTGTCCATGCTCTGCATGTTCTTCCCGGTACTTGGGGTGATTCAGTATTTTGACCCGAATATGCACCCCAAGACCCGCGGCTTGCGGGCGCTCTACTGGGTGGCGCTCGCGGCGGCGTCCCTGTTTTCCATCTGGTGGTATTTCATCTACGCCCCCATCTGAGCGGCAGCTCAGCGAGAGCGGTCCGGCCCGCACAGGCCGGACCGCTTTTTTGCCCCCCGACACCCCTCCCCTTGACAAACCGGGAAAAACCGGATACCATACCCTCATACGAGAGAGAAGAGAAGGCACACGCCTCCCCGGCCGGGGGAAGCGTGGGCCCTTTTGCGCTTGATTTTGTATTTCGGAAAGGAGGCGGCCCGGCATGGAATCCCTGCTGCGCGCCCTGCTGAACATCCCGGAGGTGGCCCAGGCCGCCGCCGATCTGACGGAGGGACAGACCCCCGTGGCCATGACGGGGCTCTCCCCCATCCACCGCGCCCAGGTGGCCGCGGCCCTGGCCCTTCAAACCGGCCGGCCCCTGGTGGTGATCTGCGCCGAGGAGGGGGAGGCCGGCCGCCTGGCGGGGGATCTGGAGACGCTGACCGGCCGGCCTCCGGTGCTCCTGCGGGGCGCGGAGCTGTATGTCCGGCCGGGGGCGGTGACCTCCCGGGAGTGGGAGCACCGGCGCGTCGCCGCCCTGTACGCCCTGGCCCAGGGCCGGGAGCAGGTGGTGGTGGCCACCGCCGAGGGCCTGCTCCAGCGGGTGCCGGCGCGGCAGAGCCTGCTGGAGCGGACCATCACCCTGGAGCAGGGGGCGCGGTGCGACCTGGAGGCCCTGCCCGGGAAGCTGGTGGCCGCCGGGTATACCCGGTGCGACCAGGTGGAGGGCCCGGGACAGTTCGCCCTGCGGGGGGGCATTCTGGACGTGTTCTCCCCCCTGATGGACAGCCCCGTCCGCTGCGACTTCTTTGACGACGAGATCGACGCCATGGGGAGCTTTGACGCGCTCACCCAGCGCCGGACGAAAAACATCTCCTCCGCCCTGCTGCTGCCCGCGGCCCTGGGGGACGCCGGGGAGAGCGCCTTTTCCTACCTGCCGCCGGACGCCCTGGTGGTGCTGGGGGAGGGCGGAAGAGTGGCCGAGCGGGTCAAGGGCGTTTTGTGGCAGGCCAGGGAGGACACCGAGGCCATCCTGGAGCGGGGGGAGCAGGCGGACCTCACCGCGCGGCTCCTGTCCCAGAAGCAGTGGGAGGAGGAGCTGGGGAAGCGGGTGCTGTGCATCATGGAGGCCCTGCCCACCTCCCGGTATGTGATCCCCCCCAAAGCCCTGCTCTCGGTGAGCGCCAAGCAGCTGAGCAGCTACGGCGGGAGTCTGGACACCGCGGCGGCGGACCTGGAACATTACCGCTCGGCGGGCTTCGCGGTGCTGCTGCTGTGCGGCAACCCCACCAGGGGGAAGAACCTCCAGCGCATCCTGGAGGAGCGGGGCATCGGCGCGGCCCTGGACTTTGAGGCCCGGGAGATGCCCGGACCCGGTCAGGCCCGCATCGCCGTGGGGAGTCTCTCGGCGGGCAGCGAGTGGCCGGCGCTGAAGCTGGCCGTCCTCACCGAGGGGCAGCTCACCACCGCCCTGAGCGGCCGGCCGGCAAAGCAGCGCAAGGCGCCCAAGCGCGACAGCAGCCGCCAGAGAATCCAGTCCTACACCGACCTGGTGCCCGGGGACCTGGTGGTCCACGCCCACCACGGCATCGGCCGCTTCGCGGGCATGCAGCGCCTGCCCGTGGACGGGGTGGAGAAGGACTATATCAAGATCGCCTACGCCGGCAGCGACTGCCTCTATGTTCCCGCCACCCAGCTGGATCTGGTGAGCAAGTACATCGGAGGCGGCGGCGACGAGGACGGGCAGCGCACCCGCCTGAGCAAGCTGGGGGGCACCGACTGGCAGAAGCAGAAGAGCCGGGCCAAGGCCGCGGCCAAGGATCTGGCCAAGGGCCTCATCGCCCTCTACGCCCAGCGCCAGAAGAGCCCGGGCTTCGCCTTCTCCCCGGACTCCCCCTGGCAGCAGGAGTTCGAGGCGGCTTTCGACTACACGGAGACGGACGACCAGCTCAAGTGCGTCGCGGAGATCAAAAAGGATATGGAGCGGCCGGTGCCCATGGACCGCCTGCTCTGCGGCGACGTGGGCTACGGCAAGACGGAGGTGGCCCTGCGGGCGGTGATGAAGTGCATCCTGGACGGCAAGCAGGCGGCCATCCTGGTGCCCACCACGGTCCTGGCCCAGCAGCACTACGCCACCGCCGTCTCCCGGTTCCGGGGCTTCCCGGTGACGGTGAAGGTCCTCAGCCGCTTCCAGACACCGGGCCAGAGCCGCCAGATCCTCCGGGATCTGGCGGCGGGGAAGGTGGACGTGCTCATCGGCACCCACCGCCTTTTGCAGAAGGGCATCGTCTTCAAGGACCTGGGGCTCCTCATCATCGACGAGGAGCAGCGCTTCGGCGTCAGCCACAAGGAGAAGCTCAAGGAGATGGCAAAGCAGGTGGACGTGCTGACCCTCTCGGCCACCCCCATCCCCCGGACGCTGAACATGGCCCTCTCGGGCATCCGGGACATGTCCACCCTGGAGGAGCCCCCCCAGGACCGCCAGCCGGTGCAGACCTATGTCCTGGAGCACGACTGGGGCATCCTCTGTGACGCCATGCGCCGGGAGCTGGAGCGGGGCGGCCAGGTCTACTACCTCCACAACCGGGTGGAGACGGTGGACCGCACCGCCGCCCGCATCCAGGAGATGCTGGGGGAGGGCGTGAACGTGGTGGTGGGCCACGGGAAGATGAACGAGCAGCAGCTCACCTCCGTCATGCAGCAGATGATCGACGGGGAGGCCCAGGTGATGGTGTGCACCACCATCATTGAGACGGGCATCGACATCCCCAATGTCAACACCCTCATCATCGAGGACGCCGACCGCTTCGGGCTGGCCCAGCTCCATCAGCTCCGGGGCCGCATCGGCCGCAGCGCCCGGCGGGCCTACGCCTACCTGACCTACCG
>CALXDE010000095.1 GCA_944386965.1 uncultured Oscillospiraceae bacterium | reverse complement strand
TTATCACCCCCTCTTCTTTGAGGCCGCAAAATGTCGGAGCACGAAAATGGCAATTTTGTTCTGAAATGTGGACAAAATCAGCAAAAATACCAGTCATTCATGGCGATTTCCGACTTTGCCCTATTATATCGCATTCGTCGATCCGGCGCACGATTCCGGTTGCTTTCATACTTCTTTCCTCCTGCGGTTTGGACGCGGCCCGGCTGCCCCGGCCCGGCCCTTTTCTTTAGACAGCCCTAGTATCCGCAGGAATTGGCAGCATATGCAGAAATCGTCTCTGGGTTTGTCTGGAAAACAGGGGGGAGCGGTGCGGAGAATGCCCGGGCCGCGTCTGTACATTTTGTCTAATATGCGAAATTTCTCTTGGGTAAATCCGACAATTTTTTGTTGGTTTTTTCTGTGAATTTGCCGCAGGTTTTGTCGACCCCTTTTCCTTGACCCAAAGAGCGGACAAGAGTATAATTATGACATCAATAGGATGGCATTTTCTGCATGTGAAAGCCGGCTGGAACCAGCGTGCGGAGTGCTGTCCGGGAAGCCTGCGCTTTGGATTTTCAGGACCCTGCCGCCGCCGGGCGGCGCACAGGGGACGCGGGCCGGTGCGGCCCCGAAGCAGAAGAAAAGCAGTTGGAGGAGTGTTATGAGCCGTCGAACAGAACAACAGGAGAGCATCAAGCTCTTCCACCAGGGGACGACGATCAGCGCCTACGACTTTATGGGCGCCCATCCTGACAGCCAGGAGGGGGAAAGCGGCTATGTGTTCCGCGTCTGGGCGCCCACCGCGAAAGCGGTGTCGGTCGTAGGCGATTTTAATACCTGGGAACACGAGGCCAATCCCATGGAGAAGGTCAGCCAGGGCGTATGGGAAACGTTTATTCCGGGCCTTCAGCAGTATGACAACTATAAATACTCCATTGTGGGGGCGGACGGAAAGACCCGCCTGAAGTCGGACCCCTATGCCTTCCACTTTGAAACCCGCCCCGGAAACAGCAGCAAGCTGTATGATCTGGGGGGCTACCAGTGGGGGGACGAGACTTGGCGGAAACGTTGCCGGGAGCACCCGGCCTATAAGGAGCCCGTGAACATCTACGAGGTCCACCTGGGCTCCTGGCGCCAGCGGCCCAACGGGGACTTCATCGACTACCGGGACCTGGCCGACCAGCTGAGCGGCTATGTCAAGGAGATGGGATTCAACTACATCGAGCTGCTGCCCATCACCGAGCACCCGCTGGACGCCTCCTGGGGCTATCAGTGCACCGGGTATTACGCCCCCACCTCCCGGTACGGGGTGCCCCACGACTTCATGTATTTCGTGGATAAGATGCACCAGGAGGGGATCGGCGTGATCCTGGACTGGGTGCCCGCCCACTTCTGCAAGGACGCCTTCGGCCTCTACGAGTTTGACGGCAGCTGCTGCTATGAGTATGCCGATCCCAAACGTCAGGAGCACAAGGACTGGGGTACCCGTGTCTTTGACTACGCCCGGCCCGAGGTGCGCAGCTTCCTCTTCAGCAGCGCCACCTTCTGGCTCAAGGAGTACCACATTGACGGAATCCGCGTGGACGCGGTGGCGTCCATGCTGTATCTGGACTACTCCCGGCAGCCCGGCGAGTGGAGCCCCAACCAGTATGGCGGCCACGAGCATCTGGAGGCCATCGACTTCCTGCGGGATTTGAACAAGACCTGCTTTGCCGTCAACCCCTGGGTGCTGATGGTGGCCGAGGAGTCCACCGCCTGGCCCATGGTGACCAAGCCGCCCAAGGATGGGGGGCTGGGCTTCAACTTCAAGTGGAACATGGGATGGATGAACGACATGTGCCACTACCTGAAGCTGGACCCCTGGTTCCGCCAGTTCCACCACAAGGATATCACCTTCTCCATGATGTACGCCTTCTCGGAGAATTATGTGCTCCCCATGTCCCACGACGAGGTGGTCCACATGAAGGGGTCGGTCTTCGGCAAGATGCCCGGGGACCGGTGGCTGAAATTCGCCGGGGTCCGCGGGTTCTATGCCTACATGCTGGCCCATCCGGGCAAGAAGCTGAGCTTCATGGGTGTGGAGCTGGGAACGGAGGAGGAGTGGGCCTTTTACAAGGAGCTCAACTGGTCCCTGCTGGGCAATCCGGACAATGCGCAGCTCCACCGGTGCATCCGGGACCTCAACCACTTCTATCTCAGCCAGTCTCCCCTGTGGGAGATCGACTTCGACTGGGAGGGGTTCGAGTGGCTGGTCAGCGACGACAACAGCAACAACGTGGTGGTGTTCCTGCGGAAGGACAGGGCGGGGAAGACGCTGGTGTGCGCGGTGAACTTCTCCCCCAACGCCTATGAGGACTACCGCTTCGGCTGTCCGCCCTTCAAGGAATTTGTGGAGGTGTTCAATACCGACGCCGCGGTTTACGGCGGCAGCGGCGTGACGAACGCCCAGCCGGCCAAGGTGAGCTGGAAGGCGTCTCACGGCAAGGAGAGCTCGGTTTCCATCCGGATTCCGCCCATGGGCGCGGTATTCCTGGAGGGGACCGGTAAGCTGCGGGCCAAGCCCAAGCCCAAGGCAGACAAGGGGTCGTCCAAGGTCGGCGTCAAGAGGCAGAGCGGCGCGAAGCCCTCCGCCGCGGCGGCAGGGGAGCCCCGGACTACGGAAAAATCCACCGCAGGCGCGGAGAAGAAAACGACAAAGAAGAGAGGCGTGAGCAAATGAAGAAGGAATGTATCGCCATGCTGCTGGCCGGCGGCCAGGGCAGCAGACTGTATGTGCTGACCGGCAATGTGGCCAAGCCGGCAGTGCCCTTCGGCGGCAAGTACCGCATCATCGACTTCCCCCTGTCCAACTGCACCAACGCCGGTATCGACACGGTTGGTGTGCTGACCCAGTACAAGCCCCTGGAGCTCAACAGCTACATCGGTTCCGGCCAGCCCTGGGATCTGGACCGGGCCAACGGCGGCGTCCATATCCTGCCCCCCTACATGGTGGAGGGGGACAAGGGCAGCTGGTACAAGGGGACGGCCAACGCCATCTATCAGAATATCGGCTTTGTGGATATGTACGATCCGGACTATGTGGTGATCCTCTCCGGCGACCATATCTATAAGATGAACTACATGAAGATGGTCCAGACGCACAAGGCCGCCGGCGCAGCCTGCACCATCTCGGTGCTGGAGGTCCCCTGGGACGAGGCCTCCCGCTTCGGCATTATGAATGTGGACAGCGAGGACAACATCGTGGAGTTCCAGGAGAAGCCCAAGCAGCCCAAGAGCAATCTTGCCTCCATGGGCATTTACGTCTTCTCCTGGCAGAAGCTGCGGGAGTACCTGATCGAGGATGAGAACGACCCCGACTCCTCCAATGACTTCGGCAAGAACATCATTCCCAAGATGCTCGCCGCGGGGGAGAAGATGCTGGCCTATCGGTTTGAGGGGTACTGGAAGGATGTGGGTACCCTGGAGAGCCTGTGGGACGCCAACATGGATATGCTCTCCCGGGGTGAGCTGGACTTGCTGGAGAGCAGCTGGCCCATTTACTCCCGCATTCCCTCCGCTCCGCCGGCCTTTATGGGGAAGACATCCAAGGTGGAGCACAGCGTCATGACCCAGGGGTGCGACGTCAATGGCAGCGTATTCAACTCCGTCCTCAGCGACAATGTGGTGGTGGAGGAGGGCGCCGATATCCAGTACTCGGTGCTGATGCCCGGCGTCACGGTCAAGCGCGGCGCGGTGGTGAAATACGCCATCCTGGGCGAGAATGTCCAGATCGGCGCCGGGGCCACGGTGGGCGGCGACCCCATGGATTACGATCCCAATGTGTGGGGCATCTCGGTCGTCGGCCCGGGCGGCGTCATCGCCGACGGGGAGACGGTAGCCCCCAAGACCATGCTCAACCGCAATCACGAGGAGGTGCGCAGATGAAAGGCCTGCACGGACTGATTTTCGCCTATGACAAATACCCCGCTCTGCGGGAGCTGACGGAGCACCGCTCCCCGGCCTCGGTGCCCTTCGGCGGGCGCTACCGGGTCATCGACTTCATGCTCAGCAACCTGGTCAACGCCGGCGTGTTCGACGTGGGCGTCATTCTCCACGGCAACTACCAGAGCCTGCTGGACCACCTGGGCACCGGCAAGGACTGGGATTTGAGCCGCATCCACGGCGGCCTGCGGCTCCTGCCCCCCTTCGGCACGGTGCAGCATCGGGATGACAGCACGTTCCGGGGCAAGATGGACGCGCTGTACGGGGTGCGCTCCTATCTGGAGAACATCCGCCAGGACCACGTGGTGATGACGGACAGCGACCTCATTATCAACATCCCCCTCCAGCAGGTCTATGAGGACCATATGGCCTCCGGCGCGGACATCACCTGTGTCTGCACCGCGGTTCCCGGCGGGGCGGTGGAGGAGAGCACCTATTTTGAACTGGATCAGGACGGATGGATCACCGACACCATCTTCGGCGTCCGGACGCCCCGGGAGTACCGCTCCCTGGATATCTTCATCCTCTCCAAGCAGCTGCTGCTGGATGTGGTGGAGGAGTGCGGCAGCCACGACCACTACAGCTTCCGCAACGCTGTCCTCCAGAACATGGCCGGGCAGCTGAAGATCCGCGCCTATGTCTGGGAGGGGTACTCCGCCCAGATCCGCAGCCTCTCGGAGTACTATGAGCGCAGCATGGAGCTGCTCTCTCCGGACATCCGCCGGGAGCTGTTCCCCAAGGACCGGCCCATCTACACCAAGGAACTCAATGTCTCCTCCACCTATGTGGACCCGGACGGCGGCTGTGTCAACTCCCTGGTGGCTGACGGGTGCACCGTGGAGGGAACGGTGGAAAATTCCATCCTGTTCCGGGGCGTTTCCGTGGCCAAGGGGGCCCAGGTGAAGGACTGCATCCTGATGCAGAACGCCTGCGTGGGCCGGGATTCGGTGCTGCATCACATCATCGCCGACAAGAATGTGAAGGTGGCGGAGCGCCGCACCCTGATTGGCAATGCCAAGTATCCCATGGCCATTGCGAAAAATTCCGAGATTTAACCTGTATTTTGCAAATTGCGTTCAATTTGCCGAAAGAAATTCCGTCGGCGCAGAAAATTCTGTCCAAATTGAGCATTGTAGGAAAAGACGGTAAAGGATATGATAGGACGGTGGAAAACCGCGCCGCCCTGTCATCCGGGAAGGAGAGGAAGCCATGAGAATTTTATTTGCCGCTTCGGAGGCTGTGCCCTTCTGCAAAACAGGGGGGCTCGCGGATGTGGCGGGCAGTCTGCCCCAGGCCCTGGCCAAGACCGGGGACGAGGTGGCGGTGGTCCTGCCGCTCTACCAGCGGGTGGCGGAGAAGTGGATGAGTCAGCTGACGTTCATCACCCACATTGATGTGCCCCTGGGCTGGCGCCGGGTCTACGCGGGACTGTTCCGCCTGGAGAAGGACGGCGTCATCTGGTACTTCATTGACAACGAGTACTACTTCAAGCGGGAAGGACTCTACGGTCATTACGACGACGGAGAGCGCTTCGGCTTTTTCTCCCGGGCGATCGTCTCCCTGATGCCCAGTATGGACTGGATGCCCGATGTCATCCACTGCAACGACTGGCAGACCGCCCTGGTGCCGGTGTATCTCAAGGATGAATGTGTCCGCTGGCCGGAGATCCGGGGGATCAAGACCGTCTTTACCGTCCACAACATCGAGTATCAGGGGCGCTATGGCCGGGAGACGCTGGAGGATCTGTTCGGCCTGGCCCCCGGCTGGTTTGCCGACGGGACCATCGCCTATTCCGGCGACGTGAACCTGATGAAGGGCGCCCTTATGACCTGCGACGCCATCACCGCTGTCAGTCCCACCTACGCCCAGGAGCTGCGCAATCCCTTCTATGCCCACGGGCTGGAGGGTGTCATGAATCTCAACGCCTGGAAGCTCCACGGCGTGCTCAACGGCATCGACATGGTGCGCTATGATCCGGCTACGGACCCCTCTATCCCCAGCCGCTACAGCGTCAAGCGCATGGAGGGGAAGAAGCGGTGCAAGGCCGCGCTGCAGCAGCGCCTGGGGCTCAACGAGGAGCCCGATACCCCCATCATCGCCATTGTCAGCCGCCTGGTCAGCCACAAGGGACTGGACCTGGTGTGCAAGGCCTTTGATGAGATCATGTCCCTCCACTGTCAGTTTGTGGTGCTGGGCTCCGGGGACTACGGTTACGAGCAGTTCTTTGAGAGCAAGCTCCAGTGGCTGCCCGGGCGCATGGCCCTCTACCGCGGGTACAACGAGGAACTGGCCATGGCCATCTACTCCGGAGCCGATCTCTTCCTGATGCCCTCCAAGAGCGAGCCCTGCGGCCTCTCCCAGATGATCGCCATGCGGTACGGCACCGTGCCCATTGTCCGGGAAACCGGCGGACTGAAGGATACCGTCCACCCCTACGAGGCGTGGTGCGGCGCGGGGAACGGCTTTACCTTCGCCGATTACAACTCCGGGGATATGGCCTACGTGATCCGTCAGGCGGTGGATCTGTACCACAACAATCGGGACGCCTTCAAGCAGCTGCAGTACCACGGCATGACCGCTGACTTCAGCTGGGACCGGAGCGCCCAGGCATATAATGATATATACCAGATGATCCGCGGCTGAGAACACG
The DNA here is from genome assembly GCA_944386965.1 of uncultured Oscillospiraceae bacterium. The sequence continues at coordinate 13,397 of CALXDE010000095.1, read as the reverse complement.
GAAAGCGGCGGGGGGTATCATCGATACCCCCCGCTTTGCCGGGAATCGGAGACGATTCCGGGAGAGCTGCAAAGCGTACCCAAGTTTACCGGCAGGCAGATTTGGATATGCTTTGCAGACAGATTATTTTGAAGTGAGGATATTGTATGGAGAACTTCACCAGAGCACAGATGAAGAAAGCCATTGAGGACAAATTGCGGCTGAACTTCGGCTGCACGGTCGAGGAGGCCTCGGAAGCCAATGTGATGAAGGCCTGCGCTATGGTGCTGCGGGATGTGATGGCCAGCCGGGCCATTGACACCCGCGCCGCCACCAAGAAGGGGCGCAAGCGTCAGGTCCACTATATGTCCATGGAGTTTTTGCTGGGCCGGAGCCTGTTGAAAAACGCCTACAATCTGGAATGCGTGGACGAGCTGAAGGGGGCCCTGGAGGATCTGGGGTTCAAGCCGGCGGACATCTTTGACATGGAGCCGGACGCGGGTCTGGGCAACGGCGGCCTGGGCCGCCTGGCCGCCTGCTACTTAGACAGCCTCACCACCCTGGAGATTCCTGCCAACGGCTACTCCATCTGCTATGAGCTGGGCATCTTCAAGCAGAAAATTGTGGACGGACAGCAGGTGGAGCTGCCCGACGACTGGATGGGCATGGGCGACGCCTGGCTGGTGCCCAAGCCCGAGGAGATGGAGGAGGTCCACTTTGGCGGAACCCTCCGGGAGTTCTGGGACGACGGGTACCTCCATGTGGTCAACGAGGGATACACCCGGGTGCTGGCCATCCCCTGCGACATGGAGATTGCCGGCTTTGAGACGAACCACACCAACACCCTGCGCCTGTGGGACGCCAAGAGCCCCAAGCCCATTGACATGGAGCTGTTCAACAAGGGTGACTACGTCCAGGCCAGCGAGGATACCGCCATGGCCGAGGCCATCGCCAAGGTCCTCTACCCCGAGGATAACCACTACGAGGGCAAGAGCCTGCGCCTCAAGCAGCAGTACTTCTTCGTCTCCGCCACGGTCCAGTCCATCGTGCGCAAGCACATCCAGACCTATGGGACGCTGAAGAATTTCCACGAAAAGAATGTCATCCAGGTCAACGATACCCACCCCGCCCTGGTGATTCCGGAGCTCATGCGCATCTTCATGGATGACGCGGGCCTGAACTGGGAGGAGGCCTGGTACATCACCACCAACTCCGTGGCCTACACCAACCACACCGTCATGGCGGAGGCCCTGGAGCGCTGGCCTCAGAACCTGGTGGAGAGCCTGATGCCCCGGATCTGGCAGATCCTGGTGGAAATCGCCCGGCGCTGGCAGCAGAAGGTGGAGGACTTCTACCACAGAGACGAGAACATCGTCAGAAAGATGGCCATTATCTGGGACGGCGAGGTCCGCATGGCCAACCTCTGCATCGCCGGCGGCATGGCAGTCAACGGCGTCAGCGAGCTCCACAGTCAGATACTCAAGGACGACCTGTTCCACGACGCCTATGTCATGGAGCCGGAGAAGTTCAAGAATGTCACCAACGGCATCGATCACCGCCGCTGGCTCAGCGAGATCAACCCCGGCCTCGACAAGCTGATCTGCGACCTCACCGGCGGCAAGGACTACCTCATGCACCCGGGCGCCCTGGAGAAGCTGGACGCCTTTGCCGACGACAAGGCGGTGCTGGAGCAGCTGGAGAAGATCAAGAAGGCCAATAAGGAACGCTTTGCCGCCTACGCCAAGCGGGAGCAGGGGGTCATCCTCAATACCGACGCGATCTTCGACGTGCAGGTCAAGCGCCTCCACGAGTACAAGCGCCAGCTTCTCAACGCCATGCACATCATCCACCTCTACCAGATGCTGCGGGATAACCCCAACATGGAGCTGGTGCCCCACACCTTCCTCTTTGGCGCCAAGGCCGCCCCGGGCTATGCCGTGGCCAAGCGGATCATCCACCTCATCAACTCCCTGGCCAACCAGATCAACAAGGACCCCATCTGCAAGGACCGGCTCCAGGTGGTATTCCTGGAGAACTACCGGGTATCCCTGGCTGAGCAGCTCATGCCCGCCAGCGAGGTGAGCCAGCAGATCTCCACCGCCGGCAAGGAGGCCAGCGGCACAGGCAACATGAAGTTTATGATGAACGGCGCCCTGACCGTGGGCACCCTGGACGGGGCCAATGTGGAGATGCACCGGGTGCTGGGGGATGAGAATATGTTCCTCTTCGGCCTGAAGACCGAGGAGGTGGCGGAGACGCGCCGCAACGGATACAACCCCTATCGCCTCTACAGCCGCGACCCGTCGATCCACGCGGTGCTGGATCAGATCAACCGGGGCTTCAGCGACGGGGAGCGCTATGAGGATCTCCACGAGCGGCTGCTCTTCGGCAACGGCGGCACGCCTGACGAGTATATGCTTCTGGCAGACTTCGCCTCCTACTGCGAGGCGGAGCGGCGGATGGTGGAGACTTACGCCGACCGGAAGAAGTGGAACCAGATGAGCCTGCACAATATCGCCCGCAGCGGTATCTTTGCCGCCGACCGGTCCATCGCGGACTACGCCGACCGGATCTGGAAGGTGCCCTACCGCAAGTAAGTCAAAAAACCGCGTTTCCCATACTGTTGTGTGTGCGGAAGGGACGGAGAGTTTTCTCTCCGTCCCTTCCTGCGTTCCGGGCGGGAAAAGGGGCGGCGGCAATGTCCATTGCGCGGGAGTAGGGCTGTCCGTTTTCGGGGGAGCGGCTGAAGGAATGAGCGGAAGGGGGCGCCCCCCCGGACAGGACCGGCGGCCGGCTGTTCCAACAGGACCGGCGGCACTTGACAGGGACCAGGTTTTGCGGTATCCTTTATTTAGACAAATATCAAAATAAAGGGGGATGGATATGGGCTTTCAGGAGACGTTCAAGGCCCTCAGCGACCCGACCCGGCGGGAGATCCTCCATATCCTCCGGAACGGGGCCAAGACCGCCGGGGAGATTGGCGCGCACTTCGACATGACCGGCGCCACCGTATCCCACCATCTGTCGGTTTTGAAGAGGGCGGGTTTGATTACCGATGACAAGCGGGGCAAGTGGATCTACTATGAAATGAACCTCTCCGTACTGGACGAGATCACCGGCTGGCTGGCCGGACTGAAAGGGGATGCGGCGGATGAAAAGTAGGAGAAATATTGCCCTGCTCTGGGCATTTTCCGTGGTTCCGGCTATTATATTGATAATTGTCTATCAGAAATTGCCGGAGCGGGTGCCCACCCACTTCGGCTTCGATGGCGTTGTCGACGCCTATGGGCCCCGGTCAACCCTGTGGCTGCTGGCGGGGCTGGGACCGCTGATTGCCCTGATGCTCCAGTTCCTCCCCCGAATCGACCCAAAAGGACAGAACTACCGGGTTTTTCAGAAGTATTACGACCTCTTTGCCATCTTTATGGAGGTGTTCCTGCTGGCGGTGTTCGGCATGGTCGTGACGGAAACTCTGCGGCCCGGCACGGTGGCCATCGGCCGGATGGTGACGGCCCTGGTCAGCATCATGCTGATTCTGCTGGGCAACATGATGGGCAAGATCAAGCACAACTACTTCTTTGGCATCCGCACCCCCTGGACCCTGGCGGACCCGGACGTATGGACTCGAACCCACTCTCTGGGGGGCAAGCTGTGGTTTGCCCTGGGAGTGGTGCTGCTGCCGTGCAGCCTTTTGCTGCCGGAGCGGGGCTTTTTCGCGGTGCTGCTGGCGGGACTGCTGGGCTCTACGGTCCTGGTGGTCGTCCTCAGCTATCTGTGGTACCGTCAGAAACAGCGGAAGCGGGATGAGGAACCGTAAACGTTCGCCGGCCTGACTGGTTGTGGACCGCAATCTCCCGCGGCTGCGGGAGATTCTTTTCGCCCGGATGTGAAATTTTTTCACAAGGTGTTTACTTTCACGGGGTGAAGTGTTAAAATAGCAGACAGAACCGGAATCACCAGGGGGAGGAGCGGACATCATGTCACGAATCACCAAAAAAGAAAAGAGCGACGGGCTGTATAAGGCTCTGTTGCTGCTGAAGACAGAGGACGAGTTTTACCGTTTTTTCCAGGACCTGTGTACCATCACGGAGCTGCGGAGCATGGAGCAGCGCTTCGAGGTGGCCTGCCTTTTGAATGAGGGCATGATCTACAACGACATCCTGGAAAAGACCGGCGCCTCCAGCGCCACCATCAGCCGGGTCAACCGCTCCCTGAGCTTCGGCAGCGGCGGCTACCAGATCTACTTTGACCGAGCCAAAGAGGGGACGGAGCAGGATCAATGAGCAGTTACGAGGCCCTGGCCGGCTATTATGACGAGCTGACGGAGGACGTGGTCTACAACAAGCGGGCGGACTTTATTGAGAAGCTCATGGGGCGCAGCCGCATCCCGGTGCGGACGGTGCTGGATTTGGCCTGCGGCACCGGCACCATGACCGCCATCTTCACCCGGCGGGGCTATGAGCTGATCGCGGTGGACGGCAGCGAGGATATGCTGGCGGTGGCCCGGGAAAAGGCCGCGGGACTCCCGGGAGAGCCGCCGGTGTTCATCCACCAGGAGATGCCGAAGCTGGACCTGTACGGCACTGTGGAGGCGGCGATCTGCTGCCTGGACAGTCTGAACTATCTCACCAGCCCCCGGGACCTGCGGCGGACGCTGGAGCGGCTGCGGCTGTTTATCCAGCCCGGCGGGGTGCTGATTTTCGACGTCAACACCCCCTATAAGCTGCGGCACCTGGACGGACAGGTGTTTCTGGACGAGCGGGAGGATGTGTACTGCGTCTGGCGGACGGAGTTTGAAAAGCGCAGCCGGATCTGCACCTACTATATGGATCTGTTTACCAGAGAGCCGGGGGATACCTGGCGGCGCAGCTTTGAGTATCACCGCCAGCGGGCCTATGAGACGGAGGAGCTCAAGGGATTTCTGCGGGAGGCGGGGTTCACGAATATCCGCGCTTTCGGCGACTGCCGCATGGGCGCGCCCCGGGAGAGCGAGGAGCGCATCTACTTCTGCGCCAACCGGGGGAAGGACTGAGGGCCGCCTGATAGAGCGCGGCCGCGTCCGCTCCCGCCGCAGACATGGCCTCCGATTCTGCCATGCCGGATGGGAAAAGCTGGCTCTGCAGAGGGGGAGCGCCCTGCCTGTTGTATGATTATTTGAGGAAAAGGAAGATCTTCACTATGGATAGACTTGTTCGCGCCATTACGACAGACGGCCTTGTGCAGGCTGTGGCCATCACCAGCCGGGAGCTCACCGAGCGGGCCAGGCAGATCCATACGACCCTGCCTGTGGCCACGGCGGCCCTGGGGAGGACCCTGGCGGCGGCCTCCATGATGGGCAACGCCCTGAAGGACGGCGGCGCCAGCCTGACCCTCCAGATCAAGGGGGACGGCCCGCTGGGAACGGTGCTGGCCGTCTCTGACAACCAGGGGAACGTGCGGGGCTATGTCCAGCAGCCCCATGTGGATCTGCCGCTGCGGCCGGACGGGAAGCTGGATGTGGGCGGCGCCGTGGGCCACAGCGGCACACTGACGGTCATCAAGGACCTGCATATGCGAGAGCCCTATGTGGGCAGCGTGCAGCTGCTGGGGGGCGAGATTGCCGAGGACATGGCGGCCTACTTTGTGGAGAGTGAGCAGATTCCCACAGCCTGCGCCCTGGGGGTGCTGGTGGACCGGGACCAGAGCGTGAAAGCCGCCGGCGGGTATATCATCCAGCTGCTGCCGGGAGCGGGGGAGGACGTGATCGCCAAAGTGGAGGGAGGCGTCATGGCAGCCGGAGCGGTGACGGCGCTGCTGGCGGACAACGATGATCCGGAGGCGCTGCTGCGGCGCGTGCTGTCGGATTTTGAGGTGGAGATTCTGGAGACAAGCCCCGTAGCTTACCGGTGCTACTGCAGCCGGGAGCGGGTGGAGCGGGCCCTGGTCAGTCTGGGGACGGAGGAGCTGGAAAAGATCATCGCGGAGCAGGGGGGCTGTGAGCTGACCTGCCAGTTTTGTGATGTAATTTACCAGTTTAGCCGGGAAGAACTGCACAATTTGGTGGAGGAAATCGAGACATCCAGAAAAAAACAAAAAATTTGAAAAAAGTAGTTGACAATTGGCCGCTGCTTGAGTATAATAATCCTTGCCGTTCGGGAAAACTGGTAAGGACTTGGGAGCATAGCTCAGCTGGTTAGAGCACCTGCCTTACAAGCAGGGGGTCACTGGTTCGAGTCCAGTTGTTCCCACCATATCCCTGCCGCGGCCAGGGAAAGATACAGTATGGCCCAGTAGTTCAGTTGGTTAGAACGCTAGCCTGTCACGCTAGAGGTCGACGGTTCGAGCCCGTTCTGGGTCGCCACAACTGACCCATGAGGTCTTTTGCCTCATGGGTCACTGTATGCCTCTGTAGCTCAGTTGGTAGAGCAGAGGACTGAAAATCCTCGTGTCGTTGGTTCGATTCCGACCGGAGGCACCAACACAGTCCAATCCAATGGTTGGGCTGTCATATGCGGGCGTAGCTCATCTGGTAGAGCGCCACCTTGCCAAGGTGGAGGTAGCGGGTTCGAGCCCCGTCGCCCGCTCCACCTTACCACATGGAATAACTGAATATTCCATGTGGTATTTTTTATATCTATGTGTTATTCCGCTGGTAAGGCGGCATAACATATAGTACACGGCGACATAGCCAAGTGGTAAGGCAAGGGTCTGCAAAACCCTGATTCCCCGGTTCAAATCCGGGTGTCGCCTCCAGACAAATGACCACACCGGTAGGTGTGGTCATTTTTTTGGAACCCTCGGAAATTTGACATACAATGAATTGCCACTGCGCCAAGGTTTTGCCTGCGGCAAAACGCTTGTACGGCGCAAACGCGCCGCCCCACTGTGTGGGGCCCCGATTTCGTCTGGCATCTATCGTTTATGGACAAGACAACATGAAAGGCACAACATTTGTCGTGCCTTTCATGTTGGGTTTTGACGGCTATAGGCCGCCTCCACCCCGCGGAGATTGCAATGCCCGGCGGGAGAAAATCCCGCTGGGCTGAGGGTTTGCGGCAATGCCGCTTTGCCGCGGGGCGCTTCGCTTTCGCCGGCAGATCGCTGCATTCAGACAAAACAGAGGGGACGGGCACGCCATGTGGCGCGCCTGTCCCCTTGCCTCTGTCCCGCCGGCCGTGTGGTTGCCAGCGGCGGAGGCATGTGGTATCATGAGATCATCCAACTGCGGGAGGTGTTCCGATGCCCCTTCACATTGTCCAAAATGACATTACTACCATGGGGGTGGACGCCATTGTCAACGCCGCCAATGAAAGCCTGCTGGGGGGCGGGGGCGTGGACGGCGCGATCCACCGCGCCGCCGGGCCAGAGCTGCTGCGGGAGTGCCGCGCCCTGGGCGGCTGCGGGACAGGACAGGCCAAAATCACAAAGGGCTACCGCTTGCCCGCCCGGTTCGTGATCCATACGGTGGGGCCCATCTGGCGGGGCGGCGGCCACGGGGAGCGGGATCTGCTTGCCTCGGCCTATCGCAATTCCCTGGAGCTGGCCCGGGCCTATGGCTGCGAAACGGTGGCGTTCCCGCTGATCTCCTCCGGGGTGTACGGCTACCCTAAGGACCAGGCGCTGAGGGTGGCGGTGGACACCATCGGGGACTTTCTGCTCTCCTACGACATGACGGTCTACCTGGTGATCTTCGACCGGGCCGCCTATACCATCGGCGGAAAGCTCTTTGCCGACATTGCCGCCTACATCGACGGGCGCTATGTTTCAGGATATGCGGACAGCAGGACGGAGCAGAAAGAAGGGCAGTTTATGGCCTGTGCCGGCGCCCTGATAGGGTCTGCGGAGGCGGCGGAGGCGCCTCCCTGCGCCGGGGGTCCCGGAAGCCTGGATGAGGCCCGGGGGCAGCTGGACGAGAGCTTTTCACAGATGCTCCTGCGGAAGCTGGATGAGGCCGGCATCACCGACGCCCAGTGCTGCAAGCGGGCCAACCTCGATCAGAGGCTCTTTTCCAAGGTGCGCCGGGATGCTCGCTACCGGCCCGCAAAGCCCACCGCCATGGCCTTCGCCGTGGCCCTGGAGCTGCCTCTGGAGGAGGCGGGAAAGCTGCTGGGGAAGGCGGGTTTCACCTTTTCCCGCGCCAGCCGGTTCGACATCATCGTGGAGTACTTTATCGTCCACGGCAACTACAACATCTTTGCAATCAACGAGGCTCTGTTCGCCTTCGGCCAGAGCCAGCTGGGAGGTTGACGCCATGCCCCGTACCGATGTGACGCAGATGCTTTTTGCCAGACTCTATCCTCTCCTGGTGAGCAAGGCGGAGAGAAAGGGCCGCACCCGGCAGGAGGTGGACCAGGTCACTGCCTGGCTCACGGGCTATTCCCCGGAGGACATCGCCCGGATGGAGCAGTCCGGCATCACTTACGGGGCGTTTTTTCAAAACGCCCCGGCTATGAATCCCGACCGCGTCAGAATTACCGGCAGGGTATGCGGCGTCCGGGTGGAGGAGGTCCAGGACCCGCTGCTGCGGGAGATCCGGTATCTGGACAAGCTGGTGGATGAGCTGGCCAGAGGCTGGCCCCTGGAGCGGGTTTTGCGCGGGGAAATGCCGCCTGCCGGGCGGCCATAGCGCTGGGAAGTATCCTCCTGTCCTGTGCTTATGGGCCAAACAGCACAGACGGAGAGGACGGAGGATGAAAAAGGAGCTGACAGAGCCGGTGTTCTTTCCGGACCGCGGCGGCTCCGTACATGGGCTGGAGGGGGACACTGTCGACGGCTTCCATGCCACGCTGGCCAGGCAGAGGGAGGTGGGCCATGATTTATTCCGAAGAGGAGCTGCGGGAGGCCAAGCGCCAGATCGACTCCACCCTGCACAAACTCCGGGAGACGGTCCGGACACTGGAGAGAAAAGAGGACCCTGCCCGGTACAGATCCCAGATCACTCTGGCCAAGCGGCGCATCAGTGCCTTTGCGCTCGCCGTCTCCCTGGTGGAGAAGGAGCTGGAGAGGATTCCCTGAGGCAAAAACCGCCCGGAGCCCCTGAACAGTGGGCTCCGGGCGGTTTTTACCTCGATGCCGTGGGGCTGGACCTCCGGACAGACATCACGCGAAAGCCGAGGCGCTCTCCCACTCCCGCAGGAAGGCAAGCTGCCCGGGGGTGTGAAACCAGTGCTCTCCGCCCTCTATCACAGTGAGGGCGGCGCTGTGACGATGGGCATAGGCTTCCACGGCCCGCCGGGCAGTCAGGTTGTCCCCGCTTCCATAGAGGATGCGGATGGGGCAGGTCCAGGGATGAACCGGATGCGCCCGTACCCAGCACAGGTACTTCCAGGACAGAACCTGACCGAAGGAGGTGGCGATCTCACCCCGCTCCCGCAGCTGCGCCTCCGTCACCCCAGCCCAGCCCATCATGGTCAGGATCAGGCCCTCCATGTCCAGAACGGGGGAAACCAGCAGGGCGCGGGCCGGCGCTTGAGCGGCCAGCATGGCGAAATACGCCCCAAGGCTGTTGGCCCGCAGGGAAATCGTTTCCCAATTGCGGCCGGCCCAGTCCAGCGCCGCCTGGATGTCCGGTACCGCGGTCCAGGGAAGCAGCGCCTCGTCCCGTTCCCGGCGTTCCCCGTGAGCGGGCAGATCGATGGACAGCACCTGGACCCCCCTGGGGCAGACCACTTGGGCAAAGGCCTCGGCCTCCTCCTTGTAGCCCATCTGCCCATGGAGAAACAGGTACCCCTGCTTTGCGGGCTCCCCATATAAAATCCCGGGGATGGCGCCGATTTGGAATGGTTTGATTTTCATCGCTCTGCCCCTCCTTTGCTCTGCGCCGCACCGCTGGCGGCGAAGCGAGCCGTTCCAGACAGTTTTGCCGCGGGGTTCCCGGGATTTTCTCCCAAAGGACCGGACCTCAATCCGCGTCCTCCTCCAGGGCTTCCACCAGAAAGCTCACCGGCCGGAACCCGTCGTTGCAGGAGAGCATGGCGGATTTGGGATTTTTCATCCATCCGTTGTAGAAATTTTCTCCGCCGTGGCTCAGCGCCAGGACAAAGGGGGAGAGGGTGTCCCAGGCGCTCTGGCAGAAGCCCTCCGGCTTCTCCCAGCCGTTGGCGGTAAAGACCTGTCCCGCCTCCAGATCGCAGGCGTGGTCTATGGGGTTCTCGTACTGGGCCATCAGGTCCTGGTACTGGGTGACGCGCATGACGGTGATTTTGCATTTTTTCATATGATAATCCCCTCACAGTGATCGATCTCGTGCTGAATGATCTGGGCGGTCCAGCCGGTAAAGGTTTTCAGCCGCTCCTGAAACTTCTCGTTCTGCCAGCGGACCTTGATGGACTGCCACCGCCGGGCCTTCCTGGTTCCGGAGAGGGAGAGACATCCCTCCTCCGCCACATAGGGCCCGGATTTCTTTACGATCTCCGGATTGAACATGACCATGGGGGCGCCCTCGTTGTCAAAGGCGATGATGCGCTTGTTGACCCCGATCATGTTGGCCGCCATGCCCACGCAGCCGTCTCTGTGGTGGACCAGCGTCTCCAGCAGGTCGGCGGCGACGGACAGGTCCTCCGGCCCGGCGGCCTGGGCTCGTTGGGACAGGAAGGCCTCGTCGGTGCAGATTTCTCGAATCATCGGTTCGTCTCTCCTTTCTCCCACCCCAGCACCGCCTGGAGCGCGGCAGGGGTGGCCGACGGGAAATTTTTTGCGATCTGTTGAAAGACCAGCTCCCTGGACCGGGCCGGCTCCGCGGAGTAGGCGGAGGCGATATGCGCGTAGCCCCACAGGGCCTCCGGCGTGGCGTAGACGGAGATGGGCCACCCATAGGGCCGGCCTTTTTTGTTGAGGCGCCGCCGGAAGTCCCGGATCAGCAGATACCCGCCCATCTGCAGGTCGGTGACCGTCCCCTCAAAGTTCTTTTCCCCCTCCTTGCCGAAACCGGCCAGGCGCTTGAGCGCAAAGGAGTAGAGCGCGTCCCCGGCGGCAAACTGGTCCATGACGCGCTTCTGACGCAGGCTGGCCAGCCCCTCGTCCCAGCGGCTGTCGAAATCATAGCCGTCCCGCCGCCAGTTGGCGAAATGGGGGAACCAGGCCCTGGAGATGAATCCGGTCCGCTTGCCGAAGAACTTGCCGTAGGCCACCTGGCCGCTGCGGGCGATGAGCTGCCGCCACTCCCAGGGGTCCTGTTCCGCGTCGCCGCTCCACCAGTAGAGGTCGGAGGTGTGTTCCTCGACAGAAAATCCCTGGATCTCATTTTTGAACAGCGGCAGGAATCCCACCGCGTCGATCCAGTCCATGAGCTCCCTCCAGCTGCGGATGCGGAGGGGATTGTCCCAATCCAGTCCCCGCATGATCCACTCGCCGTTTTCCAAGGCCATGGCAGATGCCCTCCTCTCAGTCTGCTGGAAACAGTATACCACAGAAATCGGGGGAATGCCACGGCGGCTGCCCGGTCGAACCGATTTCGAGCCGGATGAAATTTGTTTCCCATTTCCCTTTTCCGAAGGCCCGTTCCGTGCTATACTGGACCTGCCGGAAGGAGGGACGCCATGTCTCAGACTACCAAGCGGGCCCTGGCCGCGTCGCTGAAAGCGCTGTTGGCCCAAAAGCCTCTGTCCAAGATCACCATTGCCGATATCACGGAGGACTGCGGCATCAGCCGTATGACCTTCTACTACCACTTTCAGGATATCTACGACCTCATCGACTGGATCTGCCAGGAGGAGGGGGGACGGGCCCTCCGGGGACGGAAAGACTACCAGACCTGGCAGGAGGGATTTGTGGCGCTGTGCCGCGCGGTGGTGGAGAACCGGGCCTTCATCCAGGGGGTCTACCACTCCGTTCAGCGGGAGCAGGTCGAGAATTACCTCTACCGTGTGGTCTACGGCCTGCTGATTGACGTGGTAGAAGAACTGTCCGCGCCCTATGCCGTCTCCCGGGAGGATCGCGCGTATATCACCCATTTCTATAAGTATGCCTTTGTGGGAGTCATGCTGGACTGGGTCAGAGGGGGCATGAAGGAACCGCCGGAGGAGGTGGTGGGCCGGGTCAGCCGGATGACCCGGGGACAGCTGTCCAATGCCATCCGGAACATGGCGGAGGGTGCGGCCTTATCAAAAGGACCCGATTGATCAAACTTTTTACAGAGTGTCCCGGATGATGGAACTTTCATCATCCGGGACACTCTGTTTATTGTGAAAGCAGACTCCTCCCACTACAATGGGACCATCCAATTCCATAAGGAGGCTGTTTTTATGTATTATTCCAGCGGAAACTACGAGGCATTCGTCCGCCCCCTCAAGCCCGAGGGCGTGGAGCAAAAGTCCGCCTGCATCGTGGGCACCGGCCTGGCGGCCCTCACCGCCGCCTGCTATCTGGTGCGGGACGGACAGATGCCCGGCAGGCATATCCATATCTTTGAGAAGGACCCCATTCCCGGCGGGGCCTGCGACGGCTGGGAGTATCCGGGCCTTGGGTATGTGATGCGGGGAGGCAGAGAGATGGACAACCACTTCGAGGTGATGTGGGACCTGTTCCGCTCCATCCCCTCCATCGAGACGCCGGAGCTGAGCGTTCTGGACGAGTACTACTACCTGAACAAGCGGGACCCCAACTACTCCCTGTGCCGGGCCACCGTGAACCGGGGAGAGGACGCCCGCACCGATGGGAAGTTCGGCCTCAGCGACCAGGGGGCCATGGAGATCATGCGGCTGTTCTTCACCCCAGACGAGGCCCTCTATGACCGGCCCATCACCGACTTCTTCAGCGGCGAGGTGCTCTCCTCCAACTTCTGGCTCTACTGGCGCACCATGTTCGCCTTTGAGAACTGGCACAGCGCCCTGGAGATGAAGCTCTACATCCGCCGCTATATCCACCACATCGGCGGCCTGCCGGACTTCAGCGCCCTGCGCTTTACCCGGTACAACCAGTACGAGTCCATGATCCTGCCCATGGTCCGGTATCTGGAGAAGGCCGGAGTGCGGTTCCACTACAACACGAAGGTGACGGATGTACAGTTCGAGATCATCGGCGGGAAAAAGACGGCCCGGCAGCTTCGGCTCCTCACTGCCGGGGGTGAGCGGACCGTCGATCTGACGGAGGATAGTCTGGTGTTCCTCACCCCCGGCGGCTGTGTGGAGAACTCCGCTCTGGGCGCCCAGGACGCCCCCGCCGCTTATCGCCCCGACCTGAAGGAGGGGGGCGGCTGGGACCTGTGGCGGCGGATCGCCGCCCAGGACCCGTCCTTCGGCCATCCGGACAAGTTCTGCTCCGAACCGGAGAAGACCAACTGGATGAGCGCCACCGTCACCACCCTGGACGGCAAGATCCCGCCCTATGTGCGTAAGATCTGCCGGCGGGACCCCTTCAGCGGCAAGGTGGTCACCGGGGGCATCGTTACTGTGAAGGATTCAAACTGGCTCCTCAGCTGGACCTTCAACCGCCAGCCCCAG
>CALXDE010000094.1 GCA_944386965.1 uncultured Oscillospiraceae bacterium | reverse complement strand
CTTTACATATAGGAGGGCTGCCCGTGAAAAACCAGACCTATCGGATGACGATGCTCTTTGATTTTTACGGGGAACTCCTGACAGAGAGACAGAAGGAGTTCTTCGACCTGTACTACAACGAGGACCTTTCCCTCTCCGAGATCGCGGAGAACAGCGGCATCTCTCGCCAGGGCGTGCGGGACGTGATTGTCCGGGCCGAGCGCGTCATGCAGGAGGTGGAGGACAAGACCGGCCTGATCCGCCGCTTCCTGGCCATGGGCGGCAACCTGCGCAAAATTCAGGACGCCGCCGAGGGCATCCGCCTGATCAACTACCGGCACTATGAGGACCCGGCCATCGACGGTTACCTGAAAGAGATCGGCGAGGCGGTGGCCGCCCTGAAGGAATAAGGAGAAACACGCCATGGCATTTGAAGGCCTGACAGAAAAACTCAGCGCCGCCTTTCAGCGCCTGCGGGGCAAGGGGCGGCTGACGGAGGCGGACGTCAAGGAGACGATGCGGGAGGTCCGCATGGCCCTGCTGGAGGCCGACGTCAGCTATAAAGTGGTCAAGGACTTTGTCGCCTCCGTGACCGAGCGGGTCACCGGCAGCGACGTGCTGGAGAGCCTGACCCCCGCCCAACAGGTCATCAAGATCGTCAACGAAGAGCTGACAAGGATGATGGGCGGAACCAACGCCAAGATCGCCTTCGCCAACTCCGGCCCCACGGTGATCATGATGGTGGGCCTCCAGGGCGCCGGCAAGACCACCAACGGCGCCAAGCTGGCGGGATACCTGAAAAACCGCATGGGAAAGCGGCCGCTGCTGGTTGCCTGCGACGTGTACCGCCCCGCCGCCATCACCCAGCTCCAGGTGGTGGGGGAGCAGCTGGGCATCCCGGTGTTTGCCGAGGGGCAGATCGACCCGGTCCAGATCGCCCGGGACGCTCTGACTTACGCCCGGGACTACGGCCACGATACCATCCTGCTGGATACGGCGGGCCGCCTCCACATCGACGAGCAGCTCATGGACGAGCTGAAGAACATCAAGACCGCCGTCCGCCCCAACGAGATCCTGCTGGTGGTGGACGCCATGACCGGCCAGGACGCGGTGAACGCCGCCTCCGCCTTTGACGATGCCCTGGGCATCGACGGGGTGGTGCTGACCAAGCTGGACGGCGACGCCCGGGGCGGCGCGGCCCTGTCCATCCGGGCGGCCACCGGCAAGCCCATCAAGTTCGTGGGCACCGGCGAGAAGCTGGACATGATCGAGCTGTTCCACCCCGACCGCATGGCCTCCCGGATTTTGGGCATGGGGGACATGCTCTCCCTGATCGAGCGGGCGGAGCAGAGCTTCGACGAGAAGAAGGCCGCCAAGCTGGAGGAGAAGCTGCGGAAAAACCGCTTCACCCTCACCGACTATCTGGAGCAGATGCAGCAGCTCAAGAACATGGGGGATCTCAGCCAGATCGCCGCCATGATGCCCGGCCAGATGGGCAAGCAGATGCAGAACGCCCAGATCGATGAGAAGATGATGGCCCGGACCGAGGCGATCATCCTCTCCATGACGCCCCAGGAGCGGGAGAACCCCGGCATCCTCAACGCCAGCCGAAAGCGCCGCATCGCCGCCGGCTGCGGCCAGGAGGTGGTGGCGGTGAACCGGCTGCTCAAGCAGTTTGAGATGATGCAGCAGCTGACCCGCCAGCTCTCCAAGGGGAAGCTTCCCAAAGGCCTGGGGGGCCTGGGGGGCGGAGGCTTTGGCGGCGGCATGGGCCGGATGCACGGCTTTGGCCGCAAAAAGCGCCTGAAGTAGCCCTGGGCGAAGGAATCTGTAATAAGTGCTTACGCATTTATGATACACAATTTATCATTTATATTTGGAGGAACGAGACATGGTTAAGATCAGACTGCGCCGCATGGGCGCCAAGAAAGCCCCCTTCTACCGCGTGGTGGTGGCGGACAGCCGCTATCCCCGGGACGGCCGCTTCATCGAGGAGATCGGCACCTACAACCCCTGTGTGTCCCCCGCTGAGATCAAGATTGACGCCGAGCGCGCCAAGGAGTGGATTAAGAGCGGTGCTCAGCCCACCGACACTGTCCGGGCCCTGCTGAAGAAAGTCGACGTGCTGTAATGGCCGCTTTGGAGGGCAACAGCATGAAGGACTTGCTGCTCTACATCGCCAGAAACCTTGTGGAGAATCCCGATGCCGTCTCGGTGACGGAGGTGGAGAAGGATGGGGAGCTGACCTTGCAGCTGCGGGTGGCCCCCGAGGACATGGGCAAGGTGATTGGCCGTCAGGGCCGCATTGCCAAGGAGATTCGGACGCTGATCCGCTCCTGTGCCCAGCGCACCGGCCAGAAGGTTTCGGTGGATATCGTAGACTGAAAAGAGCCGGGCCCCGCCTGACGGGATGGGATCGATCCGCGTTGGGACCGGGAATGCCCCGGCGAACGGATACGGAACAGCCAGGGAGCTTCCTGCTCCCTGGCTGTTTTTTGCTTTGCCGCGGCGGCGCGGCGTCCCGGTCAAGACGGCTTGTCCTCTCCGGGGGCCGGTTCCTTGTCCGGCAGCGTCAGCTTTCCAAGCTCCGGGTCCGCCGCGCCGTAGGCGATGGCCCGGCTGCCGTACTTGCCCCGGATGGCGTCCATGGCCCGCTCGATTTTCTCCTGCTTTTCGCTGTGCCGCGCCGCCGCCTGGCCGAAGAGGTCCACCTGCTCATAGGACTCCGCCTCCGCCGTCAGATGGATGGCGGTGACGCTGAGGAGGCGGATGGGGTTGGGATAGCGCCAGGCAGCGTCGAGGAGCTCCATGGCCGCCGCCAGCAGTTCCTTCATCAGGTGGGTGCTCCGGGGCAGCTGCTTCTGCCTGGAGATGGTTTTGAACTGGGGGTCCTTGATGGTCACCTGGACGCCGCCGCAATAGAGGCCGTGGCGGCGCAGACGCATGGCCACACTGTCACACAGCACCGCCAGTCCGGTGCGCGCCTGGTCCCGGGTGGTGAGATTTTTGGGAAAGGTGGTGCTGTTGCCCACGCTTTTGATGGGCTCCCGCTCCCCCATGGGGCGGACCGGAGAGCGGTCCAGGCCGTTGGCATAGGTGTGAAGCTGCCGGCCCAGCTTGCCCAGCAGCTCCTCCAGCTGCTCCGGCGGGGCCTGGGCCAGCTGTCCGATGGTGGCGATGCCCACCCGTCCCAGGGCGGCGGCCGCCGCCTTTCCCACAAAGAGCATATCCCCCACCGGCAGGGGAAAGAGGATCTCCCGGAAGTTCTCCGGGGAGATAAGGGTGGTGGCATCCGGCTTCTTGTAGTCGCTGCCCAGCTTGGCGAACACCTTGTTGAAGCTGACCCCCACGCTCACCGTGAGGCCCAGCTCCTCCCGGACGGCGGCGCGGATGCGGTCGGCGATGGCCACACCGTCGCCCCCGAAGAGGTGCATGGTGCCGGTGATGTCCAGCCAGCTCTCGTCGATGCTGAAGGGCTCCACCAGGTCGGTGAAGCGGTAATAGATCTGGTTGACCAGTCTGGAGTACTCCGCGTACCGCCTGTGGTGGGGCGGGACGCACACCAGGTCCGGACACTTTCTCCTGGCCTGCCAGATGGTTTCCGCGGTCTTGACGCCGAAGGCCTTGGCCCGCTCATTCTTGGCCAGGACGATGCCGTGACGGCTGTCCGGGTCGCCGCAGACCGCCACCGGAAGCTCCCGCAGCTGGGGCAGGGTCAGCAGCTCCACCGAGGCGTAAAAGCTGTTCATATCGCAATGGAGGATGGTGCGGTTCATGGCGTCCCCTCCGGGTGGATGTCCACAAAGTCCACCTTCTGCCGGATGGCGTACTCCAGGGTCTGCCGGGTGCCGCCGGGCAGTCCGTCATACACGGCGATGATCAGGGCGCTGTGGTCTACCATATAGCGGTTGCGCCGCTGCATGCAGCCGGGGCTGTAGTGGTCCTGGACCAGCGTTTCAAAGTCGCACGCCTCCAGAATCCTGCGGTAGCGCGCCTGATCCCGGCGGGGCCAGGTGCCCGACTGTTCCGGACAGGGGACGGCGGCCTCCAGCGTCACATCGGGGCGGGCGCGCCGCAGGGAGAGTACCGCCTCGGCGAAGTAGAAGTCGCACCCCTGGGCCATGCCGCAGATGAAGTGGCGGTAGCCGCTCTCATAGGCGGAGCAGACCGCGTCGGCAATCTTCTGTTTCAGGGCCTGGCAGCGGCTGTCCGCCTCGTTGAAGCCCCAGGGAAGCTTTCCCGGCCGATGGCCGGTGAAGCAGCAGGTGATAGGCCGTCCCCGCATAGGCGCGCCTCCTCTCGCGGATGTTTGTTCTATTATAGACCGCTTGTTCGAGAAAGTAAAGGGAAACAGAGAAATTCGATGGGAGAAAAGAGATATATTTGTCATATTCGACCGTTGACGGCAGGGGTGCAACGAGATATATTTATCACAGACAGAGACAAATATATCTCTGCCACGCAATCTCATTTTTGTGGAGGTATTCCCATGCGTCCCAAAGCCAAACGATTTTTCCCGCTTGCGGGGGTGCTCTGCGCCCTGTTTTTTGCCTGTTCTGTCTGGTACGCTGTGACGTATCAGGATTCCCGCCTGGTGGCGCCTATGGATGTTTCCGCCTATGCCTTCCGGATCGGGGACCTGCCCATGCTTCTGTCCACGGCGCTGGCATGTCTTTATGTCCTGACTCTGGCGGCGGCGTTTTTCCGCGCCGCCCTCCGGCGGCGGAGGGAGGACCGGGACGCCAACCGTGCCCGGACGGTCAGTCCCCGGCTGGGGTGGCTGGGACTGCTGGGATTTCTGGGGTTCGGCGGCTTCTGGACTTACCATGTGAATGGGGCCGTCTTCCCCTTTGTGTTTTTCCTGTTTTTCGGCTTCTTTGGCTTTTTCTTTGAGGGGAAGCTGTCGGGCACATTGATGGACGAGCGGTTCCGGGAGGAGGCGGCCCGGGCGGAGCGGATATCCCTCCGCGCCAGCAACACCGTCATGTTCCTGGGATTGCTGCTGCTGTGCCGGGGGAGACTCTTTGGCAGTCTGGACTACACACTGATGGCGGTGGTGATCGTCTTCTCCCTGGCGTTTGCCTTACAGCTGTTTCTGCGGGAGTACCTGCTCTACCGCTGCGATCACGACGAGGCGTCTGGGGAGGAGGAGTAGGCGGTGGCGGAATTTACCTGCAACCTCAAGTTTTACCGCCAGCAGAAGGGGCTGACCCAGGAGCAGCTGGCCGCTCGGGTGGGGGTCCGCCGGGAGACGATCATGCGCCTGGAGAAGGCCCAGTACAACCCCTCCCTGAAGCTGGCCGTGGACATCTCCCGGGCGGTGGAGGCGCCCATCGAGGCCATTTTCCGCTTTCCCTGAGGCGGATGCCCCGGGTTCCTGAAAGGAATCTGAAATTGACAAACCGCGGCGGGGGCGGTATGATACCTCTGTTGTAAAAATCTTCCGGAATTCCGGCGGGAGGCACCTTGTTGGACAAGAGATACGAAACATATCTGCGATACGTCAGACCCCTGGCGCGCCGGCTGGCGACAGTCTGGGGGCGCGTCCGCGTCTGGCCGTGGCCCGGGATCTGCCGCGTCCTTCGGGCGGCATTGCTGGCGGCAGGGCCGCTGGTGACGGTGCTGGCCTGCCAGACCATCAGCCTCCAGGACGGCGGCAGGGCAGTGGAGTGGATCGGGAGCCACGGCGCGGCGGCGGTGGTGACCTGGCTGTTTCTGGTTCTGGCGGAGCTGGCGATATTTGGCCTCGCGCGGCTGGGAAGCCTCTCCTATCTGCTCACGGCGGTGCTGCCCATAGGGCTTACCCTGGTGAGCTACTACAAGACCATTATCAACGGCGAGCCCCTGATGCTCACCGACTTCTCCCTGGCGGGGAATATTGCCAACGTGGCGAGCTTTGCCATGGACCGCATCACCGTCTCGCCGGCCACCGGGACGGCTCTGGGCTGGGCCCTGGGGCTGACGGCGGCGCTGCTCGCCCTGGACGTGGCGGTCCTGCGGCATCCGGTCCCCTGGGGACTGGATGCCCGGCGGGGGGCGGCGCTCTGCGGCGGGAGCCTGCTGGCCTTGGCGGCTGCTTTTGCCGGCGGGCTGGAGGACTTCTGCGTCGCCCGGTACGAGGCATACCCCATGCAGGCCGACCGGGATGCGGGCTGCGGGGTGCCTTTGAGCCTGCTGAGCACTCTGGTGGGGTCCCAGGCTAAGGGCTCGGAGGCGTACAGTGAGCTGCGGATGCAGCGGATTCTCCAGAACATGGAGGCGGACCGGGAACAGCAGGCGGACGAGGCATCCGGCCCCACGCAAAAGCCTCACATTATCTTTGTGATGAACGAGAGCTTTTTCGACGTGACCCGTCTGCCGGGGCTGACCTTTTCCCAGGACCCGCTGCCCAACTACCACCGTCTGGCGGCGGAGAGCACCTATGGCCCCTTTTACACCATTACCTGCGGCGGCGGCACGGGCTGGGTGGAGATGGAAACCTTCACCGGGGTGTCCATGGAGGAGCTGGATGGCGGCACCGCCAACACGGAGCTGACGGCGGCGGAGTACGAGGCGCTGCCCTCCTATGTCCGGGTGCTGGATGAGAATGGGTATGAGACGATCGCCTTCCACGCCCACACCAGCGAGCTCTACAACCGGGACAAAAACTATCCCCACATCGGCTTTGACCAGGTGCTCTTTTACGAGGAGTTTCAGGAGAACGCCACCTATGAGGGCGGCTACTTTGACGACAATTCCACCGCGGACGTTATCATCTCCCTCTTTGAGGAGTACCGGGACACGCCCACTTATCTCTACGCCATGACCATGCAGAACCACCAGCCCTACTACGCCGGGCGCTATGACCCGGAGCGGCTGGAGGTGGAGAGCGATCTGCTGTCCCAGAAGGATCTGGAAGTCCTCAACTGCTATGTCAGCGGCCTCTGCGACGCCGACCGGATGCTGGGAAAGCTGGTGGACTACTTCTCGGCGGTGGATGAGCCGGTGATTCTCGTGTTTACCGGGGACCATGTGCCCGGGCTCTACCTCAGCGACACGGAGAGCATCTACTCCAAGCTGGGCCGGGTGCCCACCTCCACCTCCGCCGGCTGGTCGGCGGAGAACTATCGGGATATGCTCTCCACGGACTATCTCATCTGGACCAACTTCTCTGCCGGAGAGGGGGAGCGGCCCGGCAGCGCCACCATGATGGGGGCGGAGATCCTGGATCTGGCGGGGGTGGACAACACGCCCTTCTTCTCCTGGATGGAGGAGACGGGCCGCTCTGCCCTGACGTTCCACTACGGGATTCTCACCGTGGGCCCGGACGGGGAACTGGCGGAGGAGGACGATGGGGCGATCACGGAATTCCTCTCCGCTTATGGGGATGTCATCTATGACATCCTCTACGGGGAGCAGTATATCGCCGGTCGGGTGAACCAGAGCGGCGGATAGCCGAACGCCCCCGTCGTGGCGCATTTTCCTGTATATATTCAAAAACTATTCCGCCTGGCGGAGAGGAGTGGAGAGGCTCCCCGAAAGCAGGTGGCGGATTTAACAAAAGCCGGCGGAAATTTTGACTGAAATTGGGAGAAATGTCTATTGCAAATGAATATTTATACAAGTATAATACATCACAACAGAGCACCGGGAGAGCGGTGCGTGAAAGGAAGATTTGCGATATGAAGAAAACTCTTGCCATGCTGCTGGCGGCCGTGATGCTGCTGGCCATGCTCACCGCCTGCGGCGGAAACAACACCGCCGGCAACAACGGCGGCGCCGCCAATGATACCACGGACAATGCCGGAACCAACAACACCGCCGGAGACGACACCTCCGCTGACACCAGCGCCTATGGTGACTTTGCCGGCTCCCTGATCGAGGAGGGCAAGCTCATCATGGTGACCAACGCCTCCTTCCCTCCCTATGAGATGACCGACGACGACAACAACATCATCGGCATCGACCCGGAGATCGCCCAGGCCATCGCCGACAAGCTGGGCCTGGAGCTCCAGATCGACAACATCGACTTCGACGCCGCCCTGAT
>CALXDE010000093.1 GCA_944386965.1 uncultured Oscillospiraceae bacterium | reverse complement strand
CCGCGGGGTGGTGGCGGTAGCGCTCGGCCACGCCCACCCGCTCCATGGCGTCCATCACCATGTCCCGGCGCTTGAAGGCGGAGACGTTCTGATAGATGAGGGGCAGCTCCACGTTCTCATAGGCGGTGAGGGAGGGGATCAGGTTGTACCCCTGGAAGATGAACCCCACCTGCTTGTTGCGGATGTGGGAGAGCTGGGCGTCGTCCAGCTCCCGCACGTCCTGCCCGTCGATGCGGTAGGTGCCCCGGGTGGGGATATCCAGACACCCCAGGATGTTCATGAGGGTGGACTTGCCGGAGCCGGACTGGCCCACCACCGCCACAAACTCCCCCCGGTCGATGGTGAGATCCACCCCGTTGAGGGCCCGGACCTCCGCCTCGGTGCCCTCGTTGTAGATCTTATAGACTTGTTGAATATCAATCAGCATGGCGTCACCTCGTCCGCCCATCAACCGTAGGTGCCGAAGGAGTCGCTGCGCAGCATCTGGGTAAAGACCTCGTCTCCCTCGCTGACGCCGGAGAGGATCTCCACGTTGTTCTTGTCGGAGATGCCCGTCTCCACCGGCACGGCATAGAATCCCTCCGCCGGCACGCCCACGGTGGTGGCGTCCACATCCACGGCGTTGTCCGGCCGGGTGTTGGTCTTGAGGAACACCACGCTGAGCGTTTCGCCGGTTTCCACATTGGGCACATACTTCACGCACTGGATGGGCAGCACCATGCAGTTGTCGCTCTGACTGGCCACCAGGGAGTAGGTGACGCTGCTGCCGGTGTACATCTGCCCCTCGGGATTGTCCACCAGAATGGTGGCGGTGTAGGTGGCCACGCCGTTGTTCATCTCCGGGCTCAGGTTCACCTTGTCCACATAGCCGCTGAAGGGGGTGCCCCACTGGTCGATGTCCACGTACATGCCGGGCTTGATGTAGGCGATGTTCCGCTCATCCACATTGGCGGTGACCTCGATGACAGTGGTATCGGAGATGTTGATGACCGCGGTCTTCTCCGCGATCTCCTGGCCCGGGCTGATGGCCAGGCCGATCACCGTCCCCGTGATGGGGGCCACGGCGTTGAGGTTGGCCAGGTTCTCCTCCGCGTCGGCCAGGGCCTCCTGGGCGGTGCGCAGGGCCTCCTCGGCGTTGAAGATATCTGTCTGGCTGTCGTCGCCGCTGATCTGCATGAGACTCTCCCCGGCCGCCACATCCAGATAGTTCATCAGGTGCACCCACTGGATCTCACCGCTGACCTGGGTCTTGACGTCCACGGTGCGGTTGTACTCCAGCTTTCCCTGCTCATAGGGATAGATCTCCACACCGCCGGCGCTGATGACCGCGCTGGCCAGCATATCCGCCGTCAGCACGCCGGGGTTCTCCACCTCGATGACCGCCTGGAAGAGCTTGGACCCCTCAGTGGAGATGCGGCTGACCATGTTGACCTCCGCCACCCGGCCGGGCAGGGCCTCCATCACCGAGGGGATGGAGACGGTGACGCTCTGGCCGGCATAGATGTCGCCCTGGTAGGCGTAGCTGTAGTACTGTTCCAGCTTCATGGTGCGGTCGTCCACCAGCTGGGCGATGGTAACGCCGCTGCCGATATCATCTCCCACATGGTACTCCGTTTCCATGCCCAGGATCTTTCCGGCGAACTCCGCCGTCACCGTCAGGTTGTTGGCCGCCTCATTGAGGTCGCTGAGCTCCTTCTCCCGGACCTCCACCTCAGTGCGGGCCTTGTTTACCAGGTCCTGGGCGGCGGGGCTGTCGATGGAGAACAGAGGCGTCCCCGCCTCCACCAGCTCCCCCTCGCTGACGTACACGTCCATCACCGTGCCGGCGGTGGTGATGGTGATGGAGGCCGACTGCTTGGCGTTGGCGGTGCCGCTGCCCTCCACCGTGCTGGTAATGGAGCCGATGGAGACAACGTCTGTCAGGATCTGGGTATCCCCCTGACCGGAGGAGAGCAGTTTGGACATGCCCCAGATGATCCCCACCGCCGCCACCGCCAGGACCGCGATCCAGATCACACGTTTGCGCTTTTTCGGACTTTTCCAGATCCCGCGCAGGGGATTGGGCTTCTTCTCCGTCGCCTCGGGGGCCTTCTTCTCCGCCGTTTCGGTCTGAACGGCGGTTTCCTCAGTCTCGGGCGCATGGATCAAATCATTCATCATACTCGCTTCCTTTCCTCTGCCGGAGTCATTGACTGCAACAGCGTACGGCAATCATGCCCCTTTCGTCAACTACAATTCCGCTACAAAAGGGTTACAATTCCGGTTACAACGCGCTCTCCTCCGATTGTACCACAGATCCGCCGGGAGCGGCAGTCGGAAAACCTTAAGATTTTTTTAAGGTTTCTCCAGCATTTTTTCTCTAAAGGGATAGACGGATTTCCCGCCGGGGATGTTCCCATCCGCCTCGAAAAATCGTGCAGAATTTTTTACTTGACAATCCGGCCCCGCTGTGCTACACTGCATCCATCAAACCAGTGAGAAAGTGTGAGTAGCACAGGCAGCACCCTCTCAGAGAGCCGCCGTTGGTGGAAGCGCGGCAGGGATGGCCTTTGTGAATGGGCTTTCGAGGGCGGACCGAACGTGGGGACCCACCAGTAGGCGAGCCGGAGGGGATCTCCGTTATCAAAGCCGGCGTATGGTTGTACGCGCTAAGTGGGCGGGATTTCCCGTCAAGCCGGGTGGCACCGCAGAAGTGTTTCGCTTCTGTCCCAGCAAAAACTGCTGAGGGACAGGGGCGTTTTTTATTGCCCTTCGGGGCGCTCTCCTGATCCCAGCGACCATTTTTGAAAGGAGAATCACACCATGAGCGAGAACAAGATCCCCTACAAAATTTACCTGAGTGAGGACGAGATGCCCAAAGCCTGGTACAATCTCCGGGCGGACATGACCAACAAGCCCGCTCCCCTCCTCAACCCCGCCACCCTCCAGCCCATGACGGCCCAGGAGCTGGACGGCGTGTTCTGCGACGAACTGGTCAAGCAGGAGCTGGACAACACCACCCCCTACTTCGAGATTCCCCGGGAGATCCGGGACTTCTACAAGATGTACCGCCCCTCCCCCATGGTCCGGGCCTACTGCCTGGAGGAGGCTCTGGGCACCCCGGCCAAGATCTACTACAAGTTCGAGGGCAACAACGCCTCCGGCTCCCACAAGCTCAACTCCGCCATCGCCCAGGCCTATTACGCCAAGCACCAGGGGCTCAAGGGCGTCACCACCGAGACGGGCGCCGGCCAGTGGGGCACCGCCCTGGCCATGGCCTGCGGCTATCTGGGGCTGGACTGCAAGGTCTATATGGTGAAGTGCTCCTATGAGCAGAAGCCCTTCCGCCGGGAGGTCATGCGGGTCTACGGCGCCAGCGTCACCCCCTCCCCCTCCGCCACCACCGCCGTGGGCCGGAGAATCCTGGAGCGCGACCCCAACACCACCGGCTCCCTGGGCTGCGCCATCAGCGAGGCGGTGGAGATGGCCACCTCCACCCCCGGCTACCGCTATGTGCTGGGCAGCGTCCTCAACCAAGTGATGCTCCACCAGTCCATCATCGGTCTGGAGAGCAAGATCGCCCTGGACAAATATGGCGTCAAACCCGATATCATCATCGGCTGCGCCGGCGGCGGCAGCAACCTGGGCGGCCTGATCGCCCCCTTCATGGGACAGAAGCTCCGGGGCGAGGCGGACTACCGCTTCATCGCCGTGGAGCCCGCCAGCTGCCCCTCCTTCACCCGGGGCACCTTCGCCTATGACTTCTGCGACACCGGCATGGTCTGCCCCCTGGCCAAGATGTACACCCTGGGCAGCGGTTTCATCCCCTCGGCCAACCACGCCGGCGGGCTGCGCTACCACGGCATGAGCCCCGTGCTCAGCCAGCTCTACCACGACGGGCTCATGGAGGCCACCTCCGTCAAGCAGACCGACGTGTTCGAGGCCGCCGAGCGCTTCGCCCGGGTGGAGGGCATCCTCCCCGCCCCCGAGTCCAGCCACGCCATCAAGGTGGCCATCGACGAGGCCCTCAAGTGCAAGGAAACCGGCGAGGAGAAAACCATCCTCTTCGGCCTCACCGGCACCGGCTACTTTGATCTGTACGCCTACGAGGCCTTCCACGACGGCAAGATGAGCGATTACATCCCCACCGACGAGGAGATTGCCGAGAGCCTCGCCCATCTTCCCCAAATGAACTGATTCCCGCCCCGGTCTGACAGCAGCGGGGGAGGCTGGGCCTCCCCCGCTGCTGTTCCCTGTCTCCGCCCCGGAGCGCTTTGTATAAAACGCCGAAAAATTTTCAATAAATATTTTGTGACTTGTCCTTGCAAAATCCGGCGTTTTGGGGTATAGTGATACTAGTTAAAATTATGTCAAAATGAGATCGGAGTGAGCGCCTTGGAACACAGCCATGAACACACCCATACCCACACCCACGACGGTGTGGAGCATACCCATACCCACGACCATCCCCACGATCACGAGCACTCCCACAGCCACGTCCACACCCACGCCGCCGGCGAGGGGGACGGAAAGGTTCTCGCCGTCCTCACCTATATGCTGGAGCACAATGTGCACCACTGCGCGGAGCTGAAGGATCTGGCCGCCGGCCTCTCCGGAGAAGCCCAGCATCAGCTGCTCCACGCCGTGGAGGACTTCGACGCGGCCAACGGCCATCTGGCCCGGGCGGTGGAGGAATTGAAGGCACAGGAAAAGGAGTGAGCGAATATGTGTCTGTCTACGGTTTATCGCAACAGCCAGTCGGAGGAAAACGTTTGCGCCAAGTATGTGGCGAAGATTGATATTGACGGCGACAAGCTGACCTTTACCGACGTACTGGGCGATGTCACTCAGGTGGAGGGCAGACTGGTGTCCGCGGACCTGACCGCCGGCGTGGTGGTCTTTGCCGCCGCGTGAGGGTGCGCCATGCCCAGTTATGAGATGTGCTGCGAGATCTTCAATCAGTGCAGCAACAACCAGATGCGGGACGTGGCTTTCAGCGAGGTGTCCGTGGAGGATGCCGACGCCTATGTCCGGGAGATGGAGCCCAGGGCCACCATCGAAAAGGAGGTCTTCTCCGACGGCTCCCTCATCTACCACACCGATACGGCGGGTCTGAAAAAGCGCTACAGCTTCACCCCGCTGTAACCAGACGAACAACGGCCCCCGCGCCGCGGGGGTTTTGTTGGCGTGTCCGGCCCGCTGCGGAACCCCAGTGAGCATTCCCTACAATTTATTTGGAGGTTGATGATTCGATGAAAATATCCGAGATTTTTGAAGAGCGCGCGGCGTTCTCCTTCGAGGTTTTCCCGCCCAAGACCGACGCGGGTATGGAAAAGCTCTGCGGAGAGGGCGGCGTGCTGGACAAGCTCTACACCCTGAATCCCGACTACATCTCCTGCACCTACGGCGCCGGCGGCACCAACGTGGGCAAGCAGCTGGATGTGCTGGAGAAGATCCAGAAGGACGGCAAGTGCGCCCCGGTGGCCCACTTCACCTGCGTGGGCAACACCAAGGAGGGCATGAAGGAGCAGCTCCAGGGCTATCTGAACAACGGCATCAACCACATCCTGGCCCTGCGGGGCGACCTGCCCTTCGGCTGGACGGGCACGGGCGGGGACCTGCACTACGCCACCGAGCTGGTCAAGTTCGTGCGCCAGGAGTTCGGTGATCAGTTCACCATCGCCGTGGCCGGCTCTCCGGAGGGGCACATCGCCTGCCGCAGCCTGGAGGCGGACATCTCCTTCCTCAAGCAGAAGCAGGACAACGGCGCGGACTACATCATGACCCAGCTGTGCTGGGACATGGACCAGTTCAAGTACTGGC
>CALXDE010000092.1 GCA_944386965.1 uncultured Oscillospiraceae bacterium | reverse complement strand
TATGATGCGCTTTTGTACCCTCGCCGGGGCGCCGTCCCGGGGCGTGATAGCCGCCACAGTGCCGTCGTCGTGGTAGGTCACATCGTAGAGGGAGGGGACATAGATCCCCTCCATGTGGGCGGCCTCCCGGAGGAAGCGGGGCTTGTCCCACCCCTCCGCCTTGGCCCGGCGGTAGAGGGTGATGAGCTCCGGCAGCTCCTCCTCCCCCTCGCCGATGCAGGCCAGGTCGATGAAGTCCGCCAGGGGCTCGGCGTTGTACATGGCGGTGCCCCCGGCGATGACCAGGGGCCGCAACTCCGTCCCCCGGTCCTCAGCGCGCAGGGGAATGCCGGCAAGGTCCAGCATGTTGAGAAGGGCCGGGTAGGCCATCTCGTACCCCACGGAGAAGGCCACGATGTCGAACGCCCCCACGCTGTCCCCGCTCTCCAGGGCCCAGAGGGGGATGTGATTTTGGCGCAGCTCCCGCTCCATGTCCCCCCAGGGGGCGAACACCCGCTCGCACCAGACGCCCTCCATCTTGTTCATCACCCCGTAGAGAATCCGCATCCCCAGGTTGGACATGCCGATCTCATAGGTGTCCGGGAAGCAGAAGGCCACCCGGGTGTCCACCTGGGCTTTGTCCTTCACCACCGCATTGTATTCTCCCCCCACATACCGGGCAGGTTTCTGTACCCGCTGGAGGATGCGTTCCAATCTCTGATCCAAAAGGCAGTCTCCTTTGCCATAATATCCTAAGTATTTTATCCGCTTTTTCCCGGTTTGGCAACCCCGAAATTCCGGCGGGCGGTCCGCTTCCCCCGCCCCCTCAGCGCCGCGCGCACCTGGGTCAGGACGATTCCCGCCGCCGCCAGGAGCAGCAGGCCCCCTCCCCCAGTCTCCCACACCAGTCCCGCCACCAGCGAGAGCAGCAGCGAGAGGGCGATCAGGTTCACCAGATGGCAGAGCCGCTGGGCGGTGAAGGGGCCGGCGATCCAGGCCGCCGCCAGATAGAGGGCCCGGCCCCCGTCCAGCCCCCGGATGGGCAGGAGATTGTAGAGGCCCAGGACGACATTGGCCCCGGCGAAGAGATACGCCTCCAGCCCCCTGGCGCAGAAGACCGCCAGGGCAAAGTTGACTGCCACCCCCGCCAGGGTGGCAGTCAGGTCCCGGCCATAGGAGAGGCGGTCCTGGCCGCTCGCCCGGATCACTGCCCCCATGGGCCCGATGATCACCGACTCCACCGGCACATGGTACGCCCACAGCGCCAGCAGATGTCCCAATTCATGGCACAGCGCCGCCGC
Source organism: uncultured Oscillospiraceae bacterium (assembly GCA_944386965.1). The sequence goes on along the minus strand of CALXDE010000092.1, from coordinate 1,860 downwards.
CAGCACCGCCGGCAGCGCGCCGCCGGCTCCCGCGAGCACCGAGAGCCCCAGTGTCACCAGGATGCCCGGGGAGACGCGGACCTCAGTGGATCTCCACATAATAGATGGGGTTGAGGTAGGTGGAGCCGTCCATGAGTTCAAAATGGAGATGGGTGCCGGTGACATTCCCGGTGCTGCCCATCTCCGCGATCTTCTCTCCCTTTTTCACACTCTGGCCCGCGCTGACGGTCACCTTGCTGCAGTGACCGTACAGGGTGGTGTAGCCGTTGGCGTGGGAGAGCATCAGGTAGTTGCCAAAGCTGCTGCTCTTTCCGGTGGCCTTCACCGTGCCGTCGGCAAAGGCGCAGATCTCCGTTCCCTCCGTGTTGGCGATGTCCAGCCCGTAGTGAAACAGCTCTTCCCCCTCAATGGGGTGCTCCCGGTAGCCGAAGGAGGAGGTCAGCGTCCCCCGGGCCGGGGTGGTATAGGCGAAGCCCAGCACCTGCTGGGAGAAGGTCACGTTGGCCGGGCCGGCGCTGTCAAACTGCACCAGGGACTGGGAGGCGGTGGACTCCGGGCGCTCCACCGCCTCCCGGTTCTCCGCCGGCCGTTTCCGCGGAACCGACTCGGTTTCCAGCCGCTCCCGCAGCCGGTCCGCCGGGGCGGTCACCCCCTCCGCCGCCGCCAGCACGGCGGCGGTCTGCTCCGCGGCATATCGCCCCGGGGCAAAAACCGCCGTATAGGCCTCCTCCAGGGACTCCTCCACGCTCTTCTCCCCGGCAATGGCCTCCCCCACGGCGGAGAAGGCGGCCCGGAAGTCCGCGTCCTGTCCCAGGGCCTCCCGGATGGTGCCGGCCACGACGGCCAGACTCTCCGGAAACAGCAGCTTCCAGGCCACCAGAGCCACAAAGATCGTCCCCGCCGCCACCAGCTGCGCCGTCCTGCGCCGCTGCAGGGCCAGGACGGCGGGACTCCCACCCCGGCTGTCCGCGCCAGGCCGGGCCGGACGGCGCGGGCGGACCGCTTTCCGACCGGCAGGCCGCTTCCCGGCATATCTGCTTGTAGCTGCCGCCATAGGACCTCCCCCTTCCATGCTGAGAAATCCTATGCGCCAGGCCGATAAAATATGAAAAACCGCCGCAGCATGGGCTGCGGCGGCTTCCTGCTATTGGGCGGACAGGGGACGGGCGACGCGCAGAATGCTCATGGCGGGCACCTGCCTTGGCAGGCGCATCCGGAAGCGCATCTGCGGCGTCCGGGGCTCGGTGAGGGGCAGGCCGTCCAGATCCTCCATGGGGGGCGCCTCAAAGGAGAAAGGCTTGGTATCCGGCCCCACGATCTCCACCGTGTCCCCGGCGGAGAACTTGTTGCGAAGGGACAGCGCGGCAAGGCCGCTCTCATCGCAGTCCACCACGATGGCAGCCACCTGCCACTCCCGAATGTAGCGGGAATCCTCGTAGTACTGGCCCGGCTGGCCGTAGTAAAAGCCGGTGGCGTAGCGCCGGTGGCTCACGTGCTCCACCTCGTCCCGCCACACCGGGTCCACGCTTCTCCCGGCGGCCACATCGTCGATGACGTGGCGGTAGGCCCCGGTGACGATGGCGGCATAGTAGGCGGACTTGGCCCGGCCCTCGATCTTCAGGCTGCTCAGCCCCACGTCCATCAGATCGTCCACGTGGTCGATCATGCACATATCCCGGGAGTTCATGATATAGGTGCCCTTCTCGTCCTCAAACACCGGGAAATACTCCCCGGGCCGCTTCTCCTCCATGAGGTAGTACTGGTAGCGGCAGGGCTGGGCGCACGCCCCCCGGTTGCTGTCCCGCCCGGTCATGTAGTTGGAGAGCAGGCACCGCCCCGAGTAGCTGACGCACATGGCCC
>CALXDE010000091.1 GCA_944386965.1 uncultured Oscillospiraceae bacterium | reverse complement strand
GGATGGGTTCTTTGGGGTTTGTGGGTGTGTGGTTTATGGCGTGTTGCTTCTGGGTAGGTTGGCTGTCGCGTGGGTGTGGTGTTTTTTTTTTTTAATGAGACGGCGACCACCGAGATCTACACTCTTTCCCTGCACGACGCTCTTCCGATCTGCCGCCAGGTACGGCGGTTTTTTGCTTGGTGGGAGAAGGACGGCGCGCGGCCCCGCCGCCATCCAGGCGGCCGGTGGTTCGAATCCCCGGAGCGGGGAGCGCAGCTGCCGGGGGCGGCTGTGCCGCCGGGGAGGTAGACGGAGAGGAGCAGCGCCGCCAGGTACGGCGGTTTTCTGCTTGATGGGAAAAGAACGGCGCACGGCCCCGCCGCCGGACTCGCCGAAGCGTTGATTGCACAAAAGGAGGAAATCTGATAAGATGCTTCATGAGGTGAGAGCAATGGAGTGTGAGCGCCTGGGGGCGATGATTCGCACCTGCCGGATGGAAAAGCGCCTGACACAGCGGCAGCTGGCAGACATGCTGGGCGTCAGCGACCGTACCGTTTCCAAGTGGGAGCGCTGCCGGGGGTGCCCGGATATTTCTCTGCTGGCTGGCCTCTCCCGCATTTTGGGCGCGGATCTGGAGGAGCTGCTGGAGGGAAACGGAGAGAAAGTGAGGAATGCTATGCGAAAAATACGATTTTTTGTCTGTCCCGTCTGCGGTGAGGTGACGGCGACCACAGGGGCCGGAGCGGTGTCCTGCTGCGGTCGGCGGCTGGAATCTCTGGCGGAGCAAAAGGCGGAGGAGAAACAGAAACTTCAGGTGGAGGAGCTGGACGGGGAGTGGTATGTAAGCGGACAGCACCCGATGGTGAAGGAGCACTATGTGTCCTTTGTAGCCCTGGTGTCTGGAGGGGAGCTGCACCTGGTGCGGCAGTATCCGGAGTGGAATTTGCAGGTACACCTGCCCCGCCGCGGCCACGGGCGGCTGTTCTGGCATGATACCAGAGAGGGGCTTTTCTACCAGATCATTTAAGCGAAGCGGGGACGGGCTCAGCCTGTCCCCTTTTTGACGGGACTTCTGCCATCAGAAATACTGAATGTCATTTTCAAATAATCCTCCTGTTTTCAATAGTCTTGATTAGAACAAATGTTCTGATAGAAAGGATAGCACAGTATTTCTGTGATGTCAAGAGAGATCACAGAATTTCTGTTGACTTTTTCCCATCGACCAGGTATGCTGTTTGTAGTGCCAAAATCACACCAGAGGGAACACGCGGGGAGGTGCGCTATGAGCTTTGGGCAGCGGCTGCGGGAGCGGCGGGAGGAACTGGGCATGAGCCGGGCGGAGCTGGCCAGCCGGCTGGGGGTCAGCGTGTCGGCCATCGGCAACTATGAAACCGGGCAGAACGCGGTGCGGGAGGACGTGCTGATGCGGCTGTTCCACGTGCTGGACGTGTCGCCCAACTTCCTCTATCAGGACAGTCTGTCCGGGAAGGAGTTTGTCTGCAGCGGCCGGGAGCGGAACCTGGTGCTCCGCTTCCGGGAGCTCTCCTCCTTCGGCAAGGGCCTTGTGGAGCAGACGGCGGAGAGTCTGCGGGCCTATGAGGCGGAGCTGGAGCGGGCGGAACCGGCGGAGGATCCCCGGGAGATTCCCCTCTACCGCAGTCCCGCCGCGGCGGGCTATGCGGCGCCGGTATTCGGGGACGACTACGATCTGATCCCCGTCACCGGGGAGGTGCCGGCGGGGGCGGACTTCGCCGTGCGGATCCAGGGGGACTCCATGGAGCCCTGCATCCCCGACGGGGGCGTGGCCTATGTGAACCGGGACCCCTTGGAAAACGGGGATGTGGGCATCTTCTGGGTGGACGGGGAGATGCTCTGCAAGCAGTACTACCGGGACGCCCTCGGCGTGGTGTACCTCTTCTCCATCAACCGCTCCCGGGCGGACGCGGACGTGGTCCTGCCCGGGGACAGCGGCCGGTCCCTGGTGTGCTTCGGCAAGGTGATGCTCCGGAAGGTGCCCCCTGTGCCGGGCAGGTGAGCTGCCGGAGGGAACGATTTCGGGCCGCACTCCGCAGCATAGACGAAAGCCGGGCCGCTCTTGGCGGCCCGGCTTTTCTGCTTTCCAGCAAAAATTTTCTCCAGGGCGCAACAATCCGGGCGCCTCAGGCGTGTAATAGGTGAAAGGGGGCGGGACAATGGACCACTCCGACCGGTTGGAAACCCTTGTGACACAGTATGAGAACACCCTGTTTCGCGCGGCCCTGGCCATTCTGGGAGACGTCCCGGAGGCGGAGGATGCGGTACAGGACGCCTTTTTGCGGTATCTGGAGAAGCGTCCCGCCCTTCGGGACGAAAACCACCGGCGGGCCTGGCTGCTGAAGGTCCTGGCCAACGGCTGCAAGAGCCGCCTGCGGGCCCGGAAGCGCCGGGGGACCGCGGAGCTGCTGGACGCCTACCCGGCCCCGGACCCCGACAGCCGGGAGGTGCTGGAGGCTGTGATGGACCTGCCCGCCAGGGAGCGGGCGGCGGTCCACCTCTTTTACTACGAGGGGTACAGCACCCAGGAGATTGCCGCGATCCTGGGCCAGCGGCCGGGTACGGTGCGCAGTCACCTGAGCCGGGCCAGGCAGGCCCTCCGGGAGCGGCTGAAAGGAGAAGTGTGATGAAAGAGCAGTATAGAGCCTATATGGACCAGGTGGAGGTCTCCCCGGCGCTCCACCAGAGATTGATCGGGCTGTCCGCCCCCCGCCGGCCAAATCGCTGGCGGCGGTACGGCTCCCTGGCGGCGGTCCTGGTGGTGCTCATCGGCGTGGGGGCAGTGGGCCTTGGCCGCCTGGCGAGGGAGCGCGCCGGGGCGGAGCTGGGGGAAACGGAGCCGGACATCGCCCTGGAGGAGAACCCCCAGGAGGGCGCCGGAGAGGCGGGAACCATCGGCGGTTATGAGGTGACCGATGGCGAGGTGGTCAGCTACTTTGCGCTGCCCTATATCGCCTACGGCCCGGCCCCGGCGGACTCCACCCAGGTGGACTACACTCTGACTGCCCCGGCGGGCAGCACCCGGCGGGCAGTGACGGCGGAGGATGTGTTGACCCTGGTGGGCGGCGAAACGGCCCTGGAGACCCACCTGGGCTGGGGGGGACTGGCCTGGACCGGGGAGGGGATCTTCCTCAGCGACGGCTCCCTGTGGCACCTATCCCTGCTGGGGGAGGGGACGGATCTGGCCCTCTCCCTGGAGGTGATGGCCGGAGAGGAATTGCCGCCCAGCTGCATTGTGACTGAGGAGGACACAGTCACCGATGTGGGAGGCATCCCTGTTAAGGGCTACACCGGCGGGATCTACGGCAAGACCGACGACAGCACCGGCGAGACGGTTCTCTGGCTGCCGGAGAGCCGGACGGTGGAGTTTGCCGCCAACGGTGCCGGGTACCGCTTCCAGGTGTACGTCCCCGAAGGGGAGGAGGAGCAGGCGGGGCTGCTGGCATCCCAGTTTGTCCGGCTGGCCATCGCCGACGGGCTCAACCTGTCCATGACCCAGGAGGAGCCCGTGTCCCAGGAGGAGCCGGGCGGGGACCGGGCCGATTCCCCGGCCTACGACCCGGCGGCATAGGGAATAGAGAACAGGCGCCCGGACGAGAGTCCGGGCGCTGGTCCGCCGAAAAAGACACAGTCTTTTTCGGCGGATAGGATGCGGCCCGCCGCAGCGCACTCACCTGCCGCCGGAGGCGGCAGGTTCGCACGTTTGCGGGCCGAGAAGTGTTTTCGCCCACGCACAGGTCGCGGTCGAAAACAGATTTTCACTTTTTCGCGCCTGCGGGCGCGAACGCTGCGAGGCTTTTCCCACAGACAGGCGCCCGGACTCTCGTCCGGGCGCTTTATGTTGAATTAAAACAGGAACTGGGCTGCACCGGCGGCCAGGGCCAGGGACAGGAGGGCCTGAACCCCCTTTCCCAGCCAGTGATACCGCAGGCGGAGAGTGCCGGCCACCGCCGCGGTCTGGCAGTGGACGGAGAGGCCGCCCCAGCCCAGGATGGCGGCAGCGGCGATAAAGCCGGCGGGGCCCGGGGAGAGGGCGGCCACCCCGGACACCATCTCCACTGCACCCAGGGCCGCGGCCGGGAGGGCCATGGGGATCACGCCTACCACCGCCCGGAAGAGTACCACAAAGCCGCAGATGTTCAGCACCGAGGTCAGGGAGCCGGTGACGGCGGTGGGCAGGGCGGCGGAGAGGGAAACCGGCTGCGGCTCCGCCCGGGACGGCGGGGCGGAGGCCCGGCTCCGGCGGCCCTCCGGCAGCAGGCGGCACAGGAGCATCCCTGTGAGCAGGGCGGAGAGGACGTGGATCAGGTAGAGCCACACCCCCGCCCGACTGCTGTGGAGGACGCCCACCCCCACGTAGGAGAGGATAAAGGCTGGGCCGCAGTTGTTCACAAAGCCCAGGCACCGCTCCCCCTCCTCCCGGGAGAGCTGGCCGGAGCGCACCAGCTCGGCGGCGGTTCTGGCCCCGGCGGGATAGCCTCCCACCAGGCCGGCGATCAGGGGAGCGGCGCACAGGCCCCTCAGATGGAACAGGGGGCCCATAAAGGGGGTGAACAGCCGCTGCAGGGCACCGGCGGCCCCTAGCTGGATCAGCAGGGAAACCACCACAAAAAAGGGGAACAGGGAGGGGACGACAGTTTCAAAGCAGAGGAGCAGCCCCTCCCGCACCGCCTGGGCCGCCTCCTGGGGAAAGCGGAGGAGGGCGAGGGCGAACAGGAGGACCGGCAGAATCAGTATCCGGCGTTTCATCTTCATCACCGGTACAGAATATGTCCCCGCCGGCGGAAACATGAGGGACGGCTGGGATCGGAGCAGGAAAAAACAGGGGTGCGTTTGTGGAAATCCACAAGCGCGCCCCTGTTTTGATGAGAGGTCACTCCAGATTCAGCTTCCGGCGGAGGATCGCCACCGTGCCGGCGAAGAACGCCGCGGCAAAGGCCGCCAGGCACAGGGTCATCAGCCACATGCTCACATGGGCGCTCTGCTGGACAGTCAGCCACTGGTCCAGATTCACGTCCGGAATGAAGGTGGCGGCGGCGCTCATCAGGATATTCACCGCGATGTTGATGCCAAGGAAGGACAGCACGCTGCCCGCCACCCGGTTCCGGGGGAACAGGTGGCCCAGGGCCATGGCCAGGTAGACCATCAGAATCCCGGCGGACAGGGCGGCCACAAAGACCAGGAGGATCTCCACCGCCAGCAGCAGCACGTCCGGCCGCTCCGTCACCAGGATGCGCAGGGCGGTGAAGGTGCCGGTGGTCAGCAGCTTATCCCAGGAGATGGGCATCAGCAGGAACATGGAGAGGAACGCCACCACCAGGCTGATCAGGGAGGTCACCACCGCGCAGATCAGCTTGGAGGCCACCAGCTGCCAGGGCTTCACCGGCAGGGTGTGCATCAGGTAGCCCTCGCCGCCCAGGAGGCCGTAGTAGAACCGCTGGATCACGAAGATCAGGGTGATGACGAAGAGGGCCACCACCACGCCGAAGTAGGTCATGGCGGCGACAAACCCCAGGGTTTCCCCGGCAAACCCGCTACCGTTGCCAGGCAGGGTGAAGCGGTTGACCAGGGCCAGCACCAGGGCCGCCGGCCACAGCAGGGCGAACTGCTTGCCCATGGAGCGGAAATCGTATTTCAGCAGCTTGCGGAGCATCAGCGCTCACCTCCTTCCAGGGGAACCGTGCGGAAGACTTCCCGGAACAGGGCGTCCACACTCTTGCCCTGCTGCTCCCGGATATTGTCCACGCTGTTGTGGAGCATGACCTGCCCCGCCTTCAGGAAGATTACCTCGTCCAGAACCCGCTCGATGTCGCTGATGAGATGGGTGGAGATCAGGACGGTGCCCTCCTCGTTGTAGTTGGTGAGGATGGTGCTGAGGATGAAGTCCCGGGCCGCCGGGTCCACCCCGGCGATGGGCTCATCCAGGAGATAGAGCTGGGCCTTCCGGGCCATGACCAGCACCAGCTGCACCTTCTCCTTGGTGCCCTTGGACATGGTCTTCATCTTGTCCCGGGGCTCCACGCCAAGGCTGGCGCACATGGCCATGGCCTTCTGGCGGTCAAAGTCGGCGTAGAAGTCGTGGAACAGGTCAAAGAGGTCCGTGGCCGCCATCCAGTCGGCGAAGTACATCCGGTCGGGCAGGTAGCTGATGACGGACTTAGTGTGGGTGCCGATGGGGGCCCCGTCGACGCGGACCTCTCCGGCGGTGGGCTGGAGCAGCCCGCAGAAGATCTTGATGAGGGTGGTCTTGCCGCTGCCGTTGGGCCCCAGCAGCCCCACGATCCGGCCCCGGTCGATCTGCAGGTCCACGCCCTGCAGGGCGTTTTTGTGCCCGTAGGACTTGCACAGCCCCCGGCACTGGATCAGTAAGTTATCCATGGATTCCTTCCTCCTTCAGCAGTTCGATGGCCCGCTCCCTGGGCAGCCCCAGGTCGGCCATGGCGGTAAAAAATGTGGCGATGATCTCCCGGGCCATTTTCCGCCTCGCCGCGTCGATGGCGGCGGCGTCCTCGGTGACCATGCGCCCGGCGGTGCGGTTGCTCACCGCCAGCCCCTCACTCTCCAGCTGGCTCAGAGCGCGCTGCATGGTGTTGGGGTTCACCCCGGCGTCCGCCGCCAGCTCCCGCACCGAGGGAAGCTTCCCGCCGGGGGGATAGACACCGGAGACGATCTGCCGGGCGAGCTGTTCGCTCAGCTGCAGCCAGATGGGGCGGTCATCGGATAGTTTCCATTCCATCGCGGTCCTCCTTGTATTATTGTATTAAGCTACTAGTACAATAATACAAATGAAACGGTTTGTCAAGAGGCCCGACAAAAAAATTTCCGTCCCCCTGGAGAGCCGTGTCCGCCGCGGGCAGGGCATATCCGGCGGTGAGGTGTCATAGTGTTCCCTGAAGGGGTGAAATCATGGACTGGAACAAGAAAGAGCTGGATTTCCTCACCCGGGCCGCGGATGTGTTCGACCTGCCGGCAGACGTCATCGGGAGCCTGCCCCATATCGAGCTCATCGGCGACTGTCAGATGCTCCTCAGCGGCCACCAGGGCATTTTGTCCTACAGCACCGAGGCCATCGACATCAACGGCGGAAAGCTCATCGTCCGCCTTGCCGGTGAGGCGCTGGAGCTGACGGCCATGAGCGGCAGCGAGCTGCGGGTGAAGGGGAAGATCACCAGGGTGGAACTGGTGCGGTAAAGGGGGAGTACGATGCTCCAGCAGGCGGTGAATTTCTGCAGAGGGTATGTGACGGTGCGGGTGGAGAGCGGCTTCCCCGAGCGGGTGCTGAACCTGTGCGCCGCCCGGCAGATCAAATTCTGGGACCTCCGGTGGGAGACGCCCCTCTCCTTTACGTTCACCATGGCGCGGAGGGACTTTCGGGAGCTGAAACAGCACGGGGAAAAGCTGGGCGCTCAGCTGCGGGTGGTGGAGCGGACGGGTCTGCCCTACTTCGCCCGGCGCTTTCGCCGGCGGTATGTGCTGGTGGCGGGATTGAGTCTGTGCGCCCTGGCGATGCTGGCCGGCTCCTTCTTTGTTTGGGATTTCCAAATCGAGGGCAACGTGGCCGTCAGTGACGAGGAGATCCTCCGGGCCCTGGACCGGTGCGGGGTGGGACTGGGCACCTATTCCTTTTCCATCCACTCCGGAGAACTGCGCAACCGGATGCTCCTGGAGATCCCGGAGCTGAGCTATATCGCTGTCAACGTCAGCGGCTGCCGCGCCTATGTCCAGGTCCGGGAGCGCATCCCCAAGCCGGAGCTGGTGAACAAACGCCAGCCGGGAAACACTGTGGCCGCCCGGGACGGTCTGGTCACCGCGGTGCAGCCCTACGACGGGGAGAAGCTGGTCCTGCCGGGCACCATGGTGCGGGAGGGCCAGCTGCTCATCAGCGGCGTCACCGACGACGCCCAGGCCGGCACCCGGTTCCTCCGGGGTATGGGGAAGGTCTACGCCCGCACCTGGTACGCCCTGCGCTGTCAGGTGCCGGGAACGGTCCGGGAGAAGGTCTACACCGGGGAGGAGCACACCCGCTATGCCCTGTGCTGGGGGACACGGCGGATAAATTTCTATAATAGTGGTAGCATTCCCTGGGGGGATTGTGATAAAAT
>CALXDE010000090.1 GCA_944386965.1 uncultured Oscillospiraceae bacterium | reverse complement strand
ACCTAAAAACCTCCTTCGTTGTGAAATAGAAAAAGCCAGCCCGATGGCTGGCCTGTGGGGGAACACTCCTCCTTTCTCGGTGGGATATATGAAAACGCCGCCCATAGTCCCGTTGGGCGGCGTTCTTACCATAAAATTATGGGCTTGCTATGCACTTTCAAATAGCTTATAATCAGAAGTAACAAGAAACTGTGGCTTGTTTTGGTGGTATTGCGTATTGAAGCGCATCTCGCAGACCCGGTTACGGGGGTATGTAACCGATGGGGTTGGGAGAGCGCTTGAATGGCATTCAAGAGGTCAGCGGTTCGATCCCGCTTATCTCCACCAAAAAAACAAGGACCTGTTTTCATGGAAAGCAGGTCCTTGTTCTATTCATCGCATGTCATGGACTCCGGCGGCGGAGAGGACAGAGGGAATCGCTCCGACTGTCTGTATAGGGAGGTGCGAGAAATTTAAGAAAAAGGCCAATGTTCTCTTGCAAATTTCGCCAATTTGCTTTACTATATAACATAAGGTGAGATGTGTGGGCATTTGTCCTGTAAACGGATGTGATCCGCGGTTTTTCCCACAAAATGCGGATGATGTCCCTGCGGACAGGCCCCCTCCCCGGCCACGGAGGCATCTGCGTCCCGAAACGTGTATGACCGGAAACGATTCCGGCCATATCCGAGCCGGACGCGCGCGTCTCCAGCGCCGGAGAACAGGGAAACGGGCTCGTCCTACAGATTGTAGGAATAAACGCGAAAATCACATATAGTTTGTGGGATTTCCTTTGCCGTGCGCATCTGCTATAATTTCATCTAGAAAGTACAAGATACGGAGGTTTGCCATGATTATTATTGGTGAAAAGATCAATGGTTCCATTCCCTCTGTGGCGGAAGCCATTGCCAAGCGGGATGCGGAATTCATCAAGAACCGTGCCATCGCCCAGGAGAAGGCTGGCGCTTCCTTTATTGACTGCTGCGCGTCCGTTCCCGAGGCCGAGGAGGTGGAGACGCTGCACTGGATGATCGACTGCATCCAGTCCGTCACCGACCTGCCCATCTCGGTGGACAGCCCCAGCGCCCAGGTCCTGGCCCAGGCCTATAAGTTCTGCAAGCGCCCCGGTCTGTTCAACTCTGTCTCCGGCGAGGGCGACAAGATCGACACCCTGTTCCCCATCATGGCTCAGCCCGAGAACAAGGGCTGGCAGGTTATCGCCCTGTGCAGCGACGACACCGGCATCCCCAAGAGCGCCGCTGACCGTCTGCGGGTGTTCGACAAGATCATGGCCAAGGCCAAGGAGTACGGCATCGCTCCCAGCCGCATCCATATCGATCCCCTGGTGGAGATGCTCTGCACCTCCGAGAACGGCATTGAGACGAACATCGAGGTGATCTCTTCCGTTCGCAAGCAGTACCCCGATATCCACATCACCGCCGCGGTGAGCAATATCTCCTTCAACCTGCCGGTGCGCAAGATGATCAACCTGGGCTTCACGGTCCTGGCCATGAACGCCGGTCTGGACAGCGCCATCCTGGACCCCACCAACCGGGATATGATGGGCATTATCTTCGCCACTGAGGCGCTGCTGGGTCAGGATGACTACTGCATGGAGTACATCAGCGCCTACCGCGACGGGCTGTTCGGTCCTGTGAAGGGCTGATCCGTTTCCCCTTGTTTGCCAACCCCAACGGGCAATTCCATATAGAAAAATTTTGAGGAGGAATTTATTATGAGCAAGCTGCAAGAGATCGCTGATGTTGTCATCAATGGTAAGGCCAAACTGGTCGGCGGCCTGATCCAGGAGGCCCTGGACGAGGGTACCGATCCCAGCGCCATTCTCAACAGCATGATCGACGCCATGGGTGTCGTCGGCGAGCGTTTTAAGAACAACGAGATCTTCGTTCCTGAGATGCTGGTTGCCGCCCGCGCCATGAAGAAGGGCGTTGAGGTCCTGAAGCCCCACCTGGCTTCCGGCACCGCTGGCGCCGCTGGCAAGGTCATCATCGGCACCGTGGCCGGCGACCTGCACGACATCGGCAAGAACCTGGTTGCCATGATGATCGAGAGCGCTGGCTTCGAGGTCATCGACCTGGGCGTGGACGTCTCCGTCGATAAGTTCATCGATGCCGTTCGTGCCAATCCCGACACCAAGATCGTCGCCTGCAGCGCTCTGCTGACCACCACCATGCCCGCTCTGCGTGACACCGTGGCCGCTCTGAACGCCGCCGACTTCCGCGGCAACATCAAGGTCATGGTGGGCGGCGCCCCCATCACCCAGGAGTTTGCCGACGAGATCGGTGCCGACGCCTATACGCCCGACGCCGCTTCCGCCGCTGCCAAGGCCAAGGAGCTGGCCGCCTGAGAGCTTCTCTCCGGTAACAGCACGGGTTAACACCTGAAAGAAAAGTCTGCCGCGTCACAAGAAATTGTAGACGCGGCAGACTTTTTCGATTATAATAGGAAGAGAATTTTTCTTTTGGGGGCAGCCTATGGATAAGATTCAGATTACATTGATCAATGAAAAGCGTACCCTTTGGGTGGACAAGGGGACCACGCTGCTGGAAGTACAGGTGCAGGCCGGCCTCCATCCCGACGCGCCCTGCGGCGGCCAGGGGACCTGTGGCAAATGCCTGGTGGATATCCGCTCCTCCGCCGATGAACCCTGGCGGCGGGTCAAGGCCTGCCAGACGCTGGCGGAGGGGCCGCTGGAGCTGAAGACGCTGCCCCGGGACCAGCAGCTGCGGGTGCTGAGCGTGGGCGAACAGGAGTCGGAAACCACCTGGGCGCCCTGGGTGGAGCAGGTGGCCATTCAGGTCGCTCCCTGCCCCCTGGGGGAGAGCACCGCGGACTGGGAGCGGCTCAAGGACGCCCTCACCGCCGCCACAGGGCGGACCGGCTGGGAGCCGGATGTGGCGCTGTGTTCCGCCCTTGGCGACCTGCTCAAGGAGAGCGGGGGAAAGCTCTGGGCTGTGGTGGACCACAGCCGGATCTTGGCGCTGAGAAGGGAGGAGGCTCCCTTCTATATGGCGGCCTTCGACGTGGGGACCACCTCCATTGCCGGCTATCTGCTTCGGGGCGACCGCAATGAGACGGCAGCCAAGGCCGGCGCCCTCAATCCCCAGGCACAGTACGGCGCGGATGTGATCATGCGGGCCAACTACGCCCTGGAGCGGGGGTGCGATGTGCTGGCCTCCTGTGTGCGGGAGGCGGTGGACCAGCTGATCGGACAGCTGTGTCAGGATGCCGGCGTGCAGCGGGAGGATATCTTTGCCGTCAGTCTGGTGGGCAACACCTGTATGCATCACCTCTTTCTCTCCATCTCCCCGGATTCCCTGGTCCACGCCCCCTATAATCCCGCCGTCAGCGAGCCGCTGCTGCTGCGGGCGGCGGAATACGGCCTGCATGTCAACCCCCGCGCGCCGCTGCTGATGCTGCCGGTCATCGCCGGATTTGTGGGCGCCGACACGGTGGGATGTCTCCTGGCCGGCGGCTGGGAGGATCTGGATGAGCTGACGCTGATGATCGACATTGGCACCAACGGCGAGATCGTCATGGGCAGCGGAGAGCGGATGATCGCCTGCTCCACCGCCGCCGGTCCCGCCTTTGAGGGGGCCAAGATCCAGTGCGGCATGCGGGGCGCGGAGGGCGCCGTGGAGCATGTGTGGCTGGAGAACGGGGAAGTGAAGTGGCGCGTGATCGGCGGAGGCAAGGCCCTCGGGATCTGCGGCTCGGGTCTGATCGATCTGGTGGCGGTCCTGCTGCGCTCCGGTGAGCTGGATGAGAGCGGCAAGCTGCGCTCCGGCAGCCAGTTCCGTCTGGGGGACACGGATGTGGTCCTGACCCAGAAGGATATCCGGGAGATGCAGCTGGCCAAGGGCGCGATCAGCGCCGGCATCCATCTGCTGGCCGAGCGCCTGGGCATCAACTTGACCGACATCCGCCGGGTGTGCATCGCCGGAGCGTTCGGCAACTACATGGACCCCAACAGCGCCTGTGACATCGGCCTGATCCCGCCGGAGCTGCGCAGCAAAGTGATCCCCGTGGGCAACGCCGCCGGCGAGGGGGCCAAGATGGTCCTGCAGAACCGCGCCGACTGGGCCCGGGCCGGGCGGCTGGCCCGAAAGGCGGAATTCCTGGAGCTGGCATCTCTGCCGCAGTTCCAGGACGAGTTTGTAGATCAATTGGAATTTCCTGACTGGGAGGAGAACTGAGATATGCTCAATTACGAGGAGTTGGCCGCGCAGGGCAAGGCGGCCGGGTTTACCCATGTGGTCCCTTTGGATATATCCACCATCCAGCTGATGCCGGAGGTGCGGGATATGTGCGCCACCAACAGCTGCGGCGCCTATGGCCAGAAGTGGAGCTGTCCGCCGGGCTGCGGCACGCTGGAGGAGTGCCGTCAGCGGCTCCAGGGATACACGGAGGGAATCCTGGTCCAGACCGTGGGAGAGCTGGAGGATGAGATGGACTACGAGAGCATGCAGGAAACCGGCCAGCGCCACAAGGAGGCGTTTGAGCGCTTCTACGCGCAGCTGCGGCCCCAGTATCCCGATATGCTGGCCGTCGGCACCGGCGGCTGCACCCAGTGCAAGACCTGCACCTATCCCGACGCGCCCTGCCGCTTCCCCGACAAAATGGTTTCCTCCATGGAGGCCTACGGTATGCTGGTTTCCCAGGTCTGTACAGACAACAATCTCCCCTATTATTACGGCAAGTGTACGCTGGCGTACACCGCCTGCTTTCTGCTGAAATAGGCGGTGGATGGGGGATTCGCCGCGCTTTCCGGTATTTTCTGAACACAGGAGTGACGCGATGTCAAAGCTAGAGGAAATCAGGGACGTGGTGGAGGCCGGGCGCCTGCGCTATGTGGAGGATCTGATCGGCCAGGCGCTGGCGGAGGGCTGCACCCCCTCCCAGATCCTGGAGCAGGCCATGGTCCCCGCCATGCGTAGCGCCGGGGAGCACTATAAGAGCAACGAGAGCGATATTCCCAAGATCCTGGCGGCCGCCCGCTGTATGCGCAAGGGGCTGGACGTGCTGGAGCCCTATATCAGGAACCAGAACAGCCATGTCATCGGCAAGGTGATTCTGGGCACAGTGGAGGGGGATCTCCACGATGTGGGGAAGAATCTGGTGGCGATTATGTTTCGTAGCGCCGGCTTCCAGGTCATTGATCTGGGGGTGGATGTCTCGGAGAAGCAGTTTCTCAAGGCGGTGCGGGAGAATCCGGATGTATCGATCGTGTGCCTGTCCTCTCTGCTGACCACCAGCATGGGCGCCATGCGCCAGGTGGTGCGGACGCTGCGGGAGACAAAGGAAACCCGCCTGATGAAGATTATGGTGGGCGGCGGCTCGGTCACCCGGGAATTTGCCGAGGAGATCGGCGCGGACGCCTATTCGGAAACGGCCGTAGAGGCGGCGGAACTGGCAAAGACCTTTTTGATCTAGGAGGGGACGCGCATGGAGCTGTCTGTTGCGCTGTTGGCGGAGCTGCTGCGGGAGCAGTTTCCTGTTACGTCATGTCATATCGAGAGTGGGTGCCCTCTGCTGGGGCGCCCGCTTTTGTATGCGCCGGGGGTCGCGGTGGAGCCCGGCCAGCTGTATCTCACCGTCCAGGCCGATCCGGCGCTCTGCCGCGGCGACATCTGCGCCATCTATCTCGGCGGCGCGGAACCGGAAACCTGGTCCGGCTGCGGACTCTGTCTGGAGGCGGATCTGGCTGCGGCGTTCAACGCGGTACAGGGAATCTTCGACGGGTTTGACCAGTGGGAGGAGCGGCTGGAGCAGATCCTGATGCGCCACGGGACCATCCAGGATCTGCTGAACGCGGCGCATCCTCTGCTGCACAATCCGCTAATGGTCATTGGGATGGATTTTACCCTGATCGCCCAGGTGGGGGAGGAGGATCTGCCCGCGGAGCAGCGGATCTTTGAGCCGGACGCAGACTCCATGGATCTCTTCAACGCCCTGGAACAGGACGCCACCTATCAGCAGATGCAGCGGTCCAGGGAGCCCTTCCTCTATCCGGCCCACATTATGGGGTGGCGCTCCTGGAATGTGAATATCACCAGCCGGGGATACAGCACCCATCGGCTGATCCTGGCGGAGGCAAACCGCCCTCTCCGGGAGAGCGACGGATGGCTGCTCTCCCGTCTGGCGCCCTATGTGGGGTATCTGCTGGAGTGGGAACAGGACGCGTCCCAGTCGGACAACAGTCTCCACGGGCTGTTCCGGCGGATTTTGTCGGATCGGACGGCGGACTACATCGAGATGAGCCGGCAGCTGTCCCGGCTGGACTGGAAGGAAGAGGACACCTATTTTTGTCTGGTGTTCAAGATCACCTATCTGGACAAGAAAAAGCTGGCGGCCAACGTGATTTGCAGCCATATTGAAAAGACCTATCACTTCAGCTGCAGCTTCCTGTATCAGGAGGACATCGTCACCTTCTTCAACGCCTCCAAGGAGAAAAAGGATCTGGATGAAATCGCGGGGGAGATGAAGTATTTCATCCGTGAAAGCTTCCTCAAGGCCGGCTACAGCCGGGCCATGCCCGGCCACGGCAACCTGCGCCGCCAGTATGTCCAGGCCTGCATTGCCCTGGATGTGGGCAGCCGGACCAAGCCCTATCTCTGGATTCACCATTTCAACAGCATCGTCTTCCCCTATCTGCTGGAACAGTCCACCCGCCGTCTGCCCGGCTACATGGTCAGCCACGAAGGACTTCTGGCCCTGCAGCGCCACGATGCGGCGCAGCGCACGGAATACATGAAAACCCTGCGGGTATATCTGGATCAGAACCTCAACGCCATGCAGACGGCGAAGGAGCTGTTCATCCACCGCAGCACATTCCTGTACCGTCTGGAGAAGATCAAGGAAATTCTGGACAGCCGTCTGGACGATCCGGATGAGCTGGTCTACCTGTCCCTGTCGTTTCGCCTGCTGGATAACGAGCAGAAGAAGCAGGATACTCCGCAATAACTGGGCCATAACTGCTGACATGCGAAATCGCTTTACAGAGATTGTTTCGCACAGGCAATTTCCAATTTCCGACAGGCAGGGGCTGTCCGCGTAAATCCCGCTGGAAGCCCTTGCGCCTGGACCGGATCTCCTCAAAATTGACAAAGGAGTCTACCGCCGCGGTTCCCAACAGAGAAAGAGCCCTGGACCGGTCGAATGGCCGGTCCAGGGCTTGCCTTATTTTTAGGGTTGGGCTTACTCCAGCACGATGGCGTAGACTGCTTCGATCAGGTCCACCACCGCGCCGCGGCTGACCAGGGCAAATGCCTCACCGTCCACTTCCGCCGCGCAGTCGCTGCCGTCGTAGCGATAGAGGACGATCTCCGTCTCCGGGAGGCTCTCGCTGTCCAGATGCACCGTCAGGCGGATCTCCTCTTGTCCCTGCGCGCCATTTGCTGTAAAGTCTTCCGCGCTGTCAGCCCCAAGCGTCTCCAGGGCGCTCTGCAGATTGGCCATGTCCACCTCTGTCTCGCCGTAGGTCCAGATCCGGTTGCCGTCCCCGTCCTCGCTGCCGTCGGTGGCGAGGGTGTAGGTACTGCCCTCCAGGGTGATGTCCAGCTGTGTGACGGCGTCGAAGTCCGCCCGCAGCACCTCCCGGTGGCGCAGGTCGTTATAGGCCCCCGCCAACAGGGCCTCACTGGTGTCCTCTGATACGCGATAGACGATCTGGGAGTCTCCGACCCGGACATAGGCGGTAACTTCCTCCGCTTCCTCGCCGGACTCCTCCGCCGCCTGGGCGGCGGACAGCTGCGCTTCATCCCGGCTGACGGAGAGGACATAGGTGCCGGAGACGCTCTCGCCGGCCTCATCGGTCCGGGTATAGTCCACCTCCACGGTGAGCTCTGGGTTTTCCAGGCCGTAGTCCGTCAGCTCCTCCTCCGTGACGTTGTAGGTCACATAGTCGGTCAGGTGCAGGGTGGTGAGGCTCTCCAGATAGCCCTCCACCAGATCCGTGTCCAGGGGCACCGGTTTCCCGCCGTCCTCGGTGAAATAGATGTCGTCACCAAACCAGGCGTCGGCGCTGTCCCGGGCGCAGGCGATGGAGTAATCCGCTGCCCCGGCGAACCGGATGGCCGAGATCTCCTCGTAGGCCAGGGACTCATCCTGGTCGATGAGATCGCTGAGGACCGCGTCGTACTCCTCCAGGGGATCGGATTTGGCCAGGTACACGTTGCCGTCGCCAATGGAGACATACCGCTCCTCGTCCAGCTCGCTGAATTCCCCCAGGGTGATCGTATACTCCGTGTCCGAGGCGGTCAGAGAGATGGTGCAAACCGGGTCGTCCAGGCCGTACATGCCGAAGTCGGTGACCTCCTCGATGACGAAGGAGACGCCGAAGGCCTCAACGGGCGCCAGCAGCTCCCCGATCTTCTCCTGGTCCACCGGGAAGGCCGCATCATCGTCATAGAGCCATGTCCCGTCCTTATGGAAAGCCAGGGCGGTGTCCTCATACTCCCAGCTCAGGGACGTCACTGCGTCGCTGTCGATCTCCAGCACGATCTCGCCGGTGGCCGCGATCTGCTCCTGCCGCTCCTCCATCCGCGTCACCGCGATGGTCGCGGCGCACACCACCAGCAGCACAGCCACCAGGGCACTAAGCCGCTTCGCTCGTTTCATTCTGCACCTTCTTTCTCTTGACAACCACGATGATTCCAACGGCCAGATAGGCCAGCGGGAACACGCCCACCATCACTGCCTTCAGCAGGGAAGCCGTGGAGTCGCTGATGGTGAGATAGTTGTAGTTCAGGGACTTGCTGCGGATGGCCATGGCCTCGCTCTCGCCGATGAGATCCCCCAGGGCGTTCATGGCCATGTTCAGGTTGGCTCCGGAGGAAAAGGCGTTGTACAGCTCCTGCAGGAACTGATCCGAGGCGAACCAGTAGATCTGCCCGCCGCCGCTGTCCTCCACGGACACCGCCAAGGTAAAGGGCCCCTGAGCGTCCCCTTCCTCGTAGTCGTAGGTGGAAAATTCATAGCCTGCCGCCTTGCTGATGGCGGTCTGGGAGGTGGTGAGGAGGGACGTCACCGCGCCGGTGCCGGTGCTCTCGCTTACCGTCAGCCCCAGGGACAGGGGCAGGATGGGGTAGTAGTTCTCCTCCATCAGCGCGTCAGTGGCCGGACTGCTGGACGTGTCGGGCATCAGCAGATAGGGGTAGCCCAGGGCGTAGTGACTCCGGTCCGTGTCCACCACCAGCCCGTCGTGGACGGTGACGCCGTAATGGGAGAGCAGGCTGTAGAGGTTCTCCAATACGCCGCCCTCCACGGCCCCGGCGCACACCAGCAGCTTCCCGCCCCCGGCAACATAGTCCGTGAGGATCTCCGCCTCCTCCTCCGAGAGGTCGCTCTGAGGAGCGTAGATCACCACGCAGTCCGCCTCCTCCGGGATGGCGTCCACATTGAGAAGGGAGAGGCTCTGCGTCTCCATGTTCTCCTTCTCGATCTGCTCAGTGAAGTCCGCGGGCAGCTCCTGCTCGCCGTGGCCCTCCAGCAGATAGACCTGGGGGTACTCGTCGCTGGTGACATAGTCGATGGCGGAGGTGATGGCGCCCTCGCCGTCGAAGTCGGTTGTGTCATAGGTGCCGCTATAGACGTTGACCTCCCCCAGGTAGATGTCGGTGAGAGCAATATAGCGGCTCTTGTCCCCGCACTCCACCACCAGGCTGTTGTTGGCCACCGTCTCGTCGGTATACTGGGCGGCGAAGGTGGGGTAGACGTCGGGATTGCGCTTGACCACCTCGATGTGGTCGGAGAGGCTGTCGTACTTCTCCAGGAGGTTCTCGATGATCTCATCCTCCTCCCCGGACTGGACGATCCAGTAGATGGTCA
>CALXDE010000089.1 GCA_944386965.1 uncultured Oscillospiraceae bacterium | reverse complement strand
CTCATCAACGACTACATCAAGGCCGAAAGCGGCACCATGGACGACTATCACGCCGACGGCGTCGCGGCGGGGTTCTTCGTCTATCCGCTGGACAGCTTCACCGGAGAGGACCGGGCCAAGCAGATCGTGGACTTCCGGGACGCCCTCCAGGAGGCCGTGGCGGAAAAGGCCGGGGAGGATGCCGTCACCTTCCTGGGCGGGGCCACCGGCCTCTATGGCGGCTACCTGGACTTTATCGCCTGGGACCTGCTTCCCGTCCTCCAGGCGGCCAGGGCCATTTTTGAGGACAGCAGCGTCGCCTGGGCCCAGTTCCATGTGTTCCGCCGGAACGTGGGGGGTGTGGATCTGGTGGCGGTGGGGCCGGAGCCCCAGGTGGACCCGGAAACCGGCTCCCTCCTGTCGGCGGCGGACATCCAGATTCTGGAAGGCTTCTGCGGGGACGTGGCCAGCTACTTCGGGAAGATGTACCGCTACCTCGTGGAGTTTATCGAGAAGGGCGTGAAGGAGGGCCGCTTCACCCGGCGCCAGGCCCGGCGGGACCTGCAGATCGCCCTGTGGTACGCCTACGCCTGCAACAATCTGGATGAGTACACCATGTACTACCGGGTCGCCCAGTGGATGCCCGCCTCGGAACAGAACGCCAGGGGCTGCGGCATGTGGTACTACCGGTACGCCTGTGCCCTGATGTACTGCGGAGAGCTGGAGAAGGCTCTGCAATATGCCGAGCAGGGGGTGAGGGAGGAGCCGGACTACCCCTGGAGCTGGCTGGAGCTGGCGAAGCTGCGGGCCCACTTCGGGGACAAGGCCGGGGCCCTGGAGGCGGTGGAGCGGGGACTGCGGCTGGTACCCGGAGACTACGAGTTCCTGACCCTTCGAAAGGAAATCCACGAGGGGGCCTCCATCGAGCGGATGGAGTACCACTGGATCGATCCGGGCTGCGACCAAAAGCTCCAGGCGGGGCTGGACCCGGACGCCGACGACAAGCAGCGCGCCATCTCCTGCATCACCGTGGACGGGGCGGGCCTGCGACGGGCCATGGAGCTCTTCCAGCCCGATCCGGCCCGGTACGAGAAGGACAACCCCTACTGCTCCTTCCCCTACGCCATCCAGGGGCAGGAGGTGGACCTGGTGTGGCGCATGAACGAGGCGGGCCTGTCCAAGCTGAAGGAGGACTGGCTCAAGTGGCTCAAGGGCCGGCTGGATGAGGGCGAGTGGCTCCGGTATGAGGGGGCGGATGCCGGCCCCGGTGCCCTGGACTCCGTGCTGGTGGATCTGAACTGCCAAATCGGCCTCCTCTACCGGCGGGCGGAGGGCGGCTATTTCCAGATCTTCCTCCACCCGGACGGCACCCGGCTGGACGACGTCCTCTGGAGCGGCGACGCGGAGGGGGAAGACAGCGGGGCGCAAGATGTTTGAGGCCCCTGAGTCGGAGCGAGCACGCTGCCGCGGAAGGCGGCGAGGAGAGAGATTGCGGGCCTGGCCTGGAGACAGGCGTGATGAACCAACAAGACGGAGGGATGTGGCTTGTCCACATCCCTCCGTCTTGTTGATATATGGTTCGGGGACCGGTGGCCCCTGCATGGGGAGAACGGGTTCAGACATATATTCCGGCAATTTGCCGGCCCATGGGATAAACCATCCCGCAGCCACCCCTGGCTGCCTGCGGAAAATGGGGCGAGATCCCTGCGTCGCTCAAACAATTCTTTCTTCAATCTTTAACAAAGAAAAGGTTGTTGCGTGGGAGACGGGGTGGTGAATGGATTGGATTTTTGCCCTCCATTCGATGTGCCCGCCCCTCTACAACCTGGCGGTTGTGAAAACGTCTCTTTTTGCTGTTTTACTTTTGCTTCGTTCGAGAAGATAATACTGCACAAGTTACAGATATAAATCGCGGTTAAATTTATGCAATTTCCTGTTTTTCTGATGGCTGAAGGATGCCATGCGCCCTATCTGAAAAAGAAAGAGGAGCAAAAGATGGATCTCGAAAGATTGGAACGACTATTTCCCGCGTTTTTGGAAATTAAGGATGCGCAGCTGCGAGCGGTTTCCCAGCGCGCAATGCTGCTGGCCATGTCATATGGCGGCTGGACGGAAGAGACGATTGCCCTCTGTCCGGTCACGCTGAATTGGAAAGGGTGTGATGTGTCCTGGATCGAGCACGTAACGGATGTGACGCATCAATGTATAGCCGCGTACAAGACGCTAAAAAAATACTACGACCGGCACGGCGTGAAAGTTGCGTATGATCTGGTCGTGGCGGGGGCGCTGCTCCATGATATCGGGAAATTGACAGAATATGTCCTGCGCGATGGAACGGTCGTACATGGCGCGGAGTATGAGCTGATACGGCATCCGCTGTCCGGCGCGCTGATCGCATCGGAGGCCGGGGCGCCGAAGCGGCTGGTCCATCTGATTGCCACCCACTCTTTTGAAGGGGATCACTCCTATCAGACCCCGGAATCAGCGCTGGTCAGAACGATTGACATTTTTGTATTCAACAACTCGGTTGTCGGGCTGGAGAAAATTTAACCACACGCACGTATCAATGAAAGGAGCGACAAAATGAAACAGAGCAGCTTCAAGTTCCGCTGGATCAACTCCCAATGCTACGAATTCATCCTTCCCAACGGCAAGCATGTGATCACCGATCCCTACATCACGCCGAAGCCTGTGCCCGGCTTTCGGGTCTTCTCCGTGGAGGAGATCGAACAGTGCGATTACATCCTGCTGACCCACTCCCACTACGACCATACCTCTGACATCGGCTATCTGTGCGAGAAGTTCAACGCAAGACTCATCGCCGGCGAAATGACGATCATGCCCGTCGCCAAGGCGTATGACTTAAATCTGGGCGCGCTGATTCCGATGAGCAACATGCAGCGCCTGGAGCTGCCTGATTTTGATTTGCTGCCAGTTCGCGGCAAGCACTACGACAACAAGGTCCTCCATTACAAAGACGTTATGGAGCGCGGCGCCCTGAAAAACGGTGATGCGGCCTGCAATGCGATCGGCACTGTGGAAACCTATGATTTCTGCATCACCCTGAAGAACAACCTGCGGATCATGTTTGTCAGTGGTCTGGACTACCTCAACAACATCTACACCGTTGCAGAGGCGTTCCGGCCCAATGTCCTGTTCCGCCACACTGCCGGCAGCGGTACCGCCGAGCATTGGGCGAATGTCATTAACCGCTACCATGTTCAGTATGCCTTCCCCAACCATCAGGAGAACCTGTATAACGGCAAATGGGGCAAGGACATGGACACCTTTACCAAGGAAATCCGGCAGGGACTGGCTGCATTGGGCAGCGACACCCAGTTTATCAATCCCGAGCCCTTTGCGTGGTATGAGATTTCCATGGGGCTGGACAAGATTTAGCCGGCTGCTTTGACACCGCTCCCTTTTATGCGGGCAGCGGGATGGAAAGCCTTGATTTCCCGAAGCGGACCGTATAGAAGTGAGAAAAATAAAGGAGGGAATTCCTGTGGAAGTCGTATGGACGTTTGAATTGGTCGCGACTCTGGCAACGCTTGGCCTGATGATTGTAGCGTTCAGCAGCGGAAAGATGGGCTTTGGCAGCATCGCCATTTGTTCTATCATCATCCTGGAGCTGTGCGGTGTAATCACCCCGGCGGAGGCGTGGGAGGGCTTCTCCAGCACCTCGATCCCCCTGATGGTCAGTATGTTCGTCATGGGCCACGCGTTGTCTAAAACGAGCATCCTGGAAAAGGCCACCAGCAAGCTGATCAAGGACGATGTCTCCGACCGGGGCATCATGCTGGGGCTTGCCATCATCACCCTGTTTTTTGGCCTGTTCGTCAATGGTGTGGCTACCATTACGATGATGGTCCCCATCGTGAATGCCGTCTGTATCCAGCGCCGTAAGGACCCCAACCGCTTTATCGCCCCCGTCGCCGCGCTTGGCATGTTCTGGGCGGGCCTGGTCCCCCTGGGCGGCAATGCCGGCTCTTATGCCATAAGCAGCGAGTACATCGCCAACATGGGCGGCCCGGCCAATACTATCGGCTATTTCACCGGCATGATTGCCCGTCTGCCTGCCGGCATCGCCGTTCTGATCTTTGTTGTTCTGTTCGGCACCAAGTTTACCCCCAGGGTTTCCTCCGGCCTTCTTGAGGAGGGCATGGTCGCCGCCGCTGCCGCCGAGGGCAAGAGCAAGGCCAGAAAGCTCACTCCCCAGCAGGAAAAGTTGGTGTACATCCTGTTCCCCGCGGGTATCATCGGCCTGATCGTCGGGTCCGTGACCGGCCTCTACTCCAGCTATATTCCTACCATCATCGTTGCTGTCCTGATGGTTATCCTCAAAATCATGACCGTCAAGGAGGCCCACAGCACCTTCCAGCCCACCGTTATCATGATGTCCGGTGGCCTGATCCCCATCTCCACCGCCCTTGGCAAGACCGGCGGCACCCAGTTGATCGGCAACCTGATCCAAAAGCTGCTCGGCGGCACCGACAATCCCTTTATCATCTGCGCAACCTTCATCTTCGTCTGTGCCGTGCTGACGCAGTTTATGTCCAACTCCGGTGTCAGCAACATCTTCAAGCCCATCGCTGTCGCGGCTGCCATCACCGCCGGCTTCAACCCCGCCGCCGCGTTTTTGTCCGTCACCTGCGCCTCCGCTCTCGCCTGTCTGACGCCCATGGCCTCCACCTCTCAGGCTATCGCCGTGGGGGCTGGCAGATATACCATTGGTCAGTACTGCAAGTCCAATTTTATGTTTTTCATCGTCGGCACTGTCGCCATGGCAATCACCATTCCATTGCTTCTGGCCTGATGGGCATGCGGCTTAAATCGGGCGCATCCTTTCCAAGCGGGGCGCTTTTGCTGTCATAATCCGGACTGGGCGAAGAGCTTGGAAAATTGCTGCGGGAAAATCAACCTTACGGCATGGGCAAATATTCAAAAAAATCGTGGTTGCCCATGCCGTATCTTGATTCCGCGGGAGACGCGCTGCCCCTTGTCTGGAAGAGATCGCAGATGAGCTGGATCATATTTTGGGTATATCCGGCGAGCGGGTAATCGGTTCGATGAACCAGATAGAGCCTGTGGATCGGGATGCTGTTTGCGATGGGGAATATTCGGAACTCATCTTTGAGCAGGGACAGATCCTCCTTCTGGTAATCGAGAAACACCGGTGAGAGCAGGCCGATGCCGTCGCCCTTTTTCGCCATCTTATAAATCTCGGCCTGCTGGTCACAAGAAAACAGGAAATATGGCCGCTTTATCTGTGTACAGAAAAACTGATCCAGATTTCTCCGCAGCCGATTGCTTGGGCTCAAGGAGATAAACGGGATGTCGAGAACCTGAAGCAGGTCAACGCCGCGCTGGAATGCCTGGAACAGCGTTTGCGCATTTTCCTGCCGGTATTTCTTGAGCAGGGACAGGGTCATGCAGCAGCACGTTTTCTCCACGGCCAGCATGACGCATTTCGTGTTTGGAAGATGCGGCACGTCCAGCCCCAGGTAGAAATCGATTTTGCCGTTTTGCAGGAGCTTGTGGGATTCCTCGGAATTGCTGCTGGTGATCTCAACGGAAATGCTGGGGTACTGTGTATGGAATTGATCCCAGACCTGTGAAAAATATGCGGACGTACGCAGGCGGGACATGCCGATTCGCAGAACGCCCCGATGATTTTCGCTGATATCGGAAAAGGTGGAGCGCAAATTGATGTCGGCAGTCAAAAGATTTTTGGCATAGGCGACCATTCTTTCCCCGGCCAGTGTCAGCCGCATGACCGGCTTCCTCTCAAACAGCTGGATGTTGTATTCCTCTTCCAATCGTTTGATGTTGCTGCTGACAGCTTGCTGTGAAATGAACAGTATCTCGGCAGCTCTGGTAATATTCAATTCTTCGGCAACAACAAGAAAGCATTCCAAATTATGAAGGTTCATACCAGCCACCCTTTCCGTCGCGATTGCAAAAAATTCCATATAATTTGACGCAAAAATTGTAGCGCAACGGCAAAGAAATCTCAACCAATTTCATTGGGGGAATGGAAATGACCATGATAAAACTGATGGATTGTACGCTGCGGGACGGCGGCAATGTAGTGGGCAAGGGCTTCAATGCGGCGCTGACGGAGCTGATGCTGGAGGGGCTGACGGCCTGCCGCGTGCCCATCATCGAGCTGGGAAACGCCGGAGGCATCGGCGCCTACGAGGTAGCCGGCTTCACCGAGGCGGAGACAGACCAGACTTATCTGGACATCGCCAGGAAGTATATGGGCCGCGGCTCCGACCTGGGCATGTTCCTGAACGCCAAGCGCTACCGGGAGGAGAGCGTGGCCCTGGCAAAGGAGAGCGGCCTGGACTTTCTGCGGATCGGCACAGACGCCGGCGACGC
The DNA here is from genome assembly GCA_944386965.1 of uncultured Oscillospiraceae bacterium. The sequence continues at coordinate 4,084 of CALXDE010000089.1, read as the reverse complement.
CGATGTGGCGATCCCCGCCATTCAGAGTGTGAAGGCCGCCGGCCTGCAGGCCTATTATTCCCTGATGAAGGCCTATCTGCTCACCCCGGCCCAACTGGCCGAGGAGGGAAAACGGCTGGAGGCTGCCGGCCTGGACCAGATCACCATTATGGATTCCGCCGGCACCATGCTACCGGATGAGGTGGCGGAATATGTGGAGATGATGAAGAGGGCGGTGCGTATTCCCGTGGGTTTCCACTGTCACAACAACATGGGCATGTCCGCCGCTAACGCAGTGGCCGCCGCCCGGAATGGAGCGGACATCCTGGACTGCGGCCTGATGGGTATGGCCCGCAGCGCCGGTAACCTGGCCACGGAAATGTGTGTGGCCGTCATGCAGCGCCTCGGTATGATGGAGGACATCGACCTGTACGGCATGCTGGACTTTATCGACCGGCGGCTGCAGCCGGCTATGGACGCCTATCAGTACCACAACCCGGTGCCGCCGCTGGATCTGGTGCTGGGCCTGTCCGGCTGCCACTCCAGCTTTGTGAAGAAATTCAAGGCTGTCGCGGCGGAAAAGGGCGTCAGTCTCTACCGGCTGATTGTGGAGAGCTCCGCCATCGATCGGAAGAGCCCCAGCGATGAGCTGGTTGCTCGGATGGCGGACAGGATCAAGGAGGCTGCGGTATGAAGGTGGTGCTTGCTGGCCCCTATCCCGCCGGGACTCTGGAACGGTTTCAGCGGCTGCTCCCCGGCCACGAGGTGGTACAGGTGGTGGATCAGGATGCTCTGGACGGCATGCTTGATATCCATTGCCTCATCCTCCGCATCCTCAAGCCAGACGCTGTGCTCCGAAACGCCCCCGCGTTGAAGGCGGTGATCCGCTGGGGGGCGGGGTTTGACTCCGTGGATATCGAGGAGGCCGGCCGGCGCGGCGTGCTGGTGGCCAACACACCCGGCGTCAACGCCTACGCGGTGGCGGAGCTGGCGGTGGGAATGATGATCGCCCTGAACCGGAAGCTGCTGGGCTATTGGGAGAATGTCCGGGGAGGCAACTGGGACAGGAGCGCTTTCAGCCGCGACGCCTTCTCTCTGAACAACAAAGTCGTGGGCCTGGTGGGGGGCGGGAATATCGGCCGCCGTGTGGCGGCTCTGGTCCAGGCATTTGGCGCTCAAACGCTCTATTACGACGTCTTCCGCCTGCCGGAGGCGGTGGAGCGGGAGAAAAAATTGACCTTTGTCCGCATGAATGCGCTGCTGAACCACGCGGATATCATCTCCCTCCATGTGCCCCTGCTGGACAGCACCCGGCACATCATCGGCAAAGAACAGCTGCGGCAAATGAAGCCTGGGGCCTGCCTGATCAACACCGCCCGGGGCGGACTGGTAGATGACGCGGCCCTGCTGGAGGCCCTGCGGCGGCGGGAGTTGGCTGGCGCCGGCCTGGATTGCGTGGAGGACGAGACACCCGAGGTGACGGCAGCGCTGCTGAAGGCCGGCAATGTGATGATTACCCCCCATATCGGCGGCACCACCGCGGATATGGCCGATGTTATGATCCCGGAGATTGCCGGTAAGATCCGGTCCCTGGCGGAGACAGGCGACATGAAAGATGTGGTCAATCGTCAATTTCTGGTGTCCGAATAAAAGTACCATAAATCTCCCCTTCTTTCCGGAACAGCGGGCCGATGAGAAAATCATCGGCCCGCTGTTCCATCAGCCTGCGCTTGCAGGCCGTCATACGGTGTGGAATTCCCCCGTGCTCTCCGGCGGTGCTCCGGGATGGTGCAAGTTCTAATTGCGCCGCATACAAAGTGCCAGGTCGTGTGGTATAAATTATCTAAACCAGCAATAGCGGTTCGCAAGAATTGGGAAGGAAGCGGCACATATTCGCTTATTTCCCGTCTAAGTAAATGAGGACCTACCCAGGCTTCATTCGCTTTGGAGGAAAGGAGATCATGTGAGATGAAGCGACTGATCTGTTTTGCCCTGTCCCTGCTCCTGCTCTGCTCCCTGGCCGGCTGCGGAAGGCCGGCGGGCTATGAGGAGCTCTCCGCCCAGCCCATTGCGCTCTCGGACCAGGCGCTGTCCCAGCAGAAGGACAAGCTCCCGGCCATCTATGAGGCGCTGTCCCAATTCGGTTTAACTCTGCTCAGGGGGGCCAGGGAGCAAGCGGAAACCACCGCTCTGGTATCCCCCCTGTCTGTGGCGCTGGCGCTGTCCATGGCGGCCAATGGGGCAGAGGGCGATACGCTGGCCCAGTTTGAGGAAGTGCTTGGGGGCGGGGAGAGCCTAGACGCCCTCAACGCCGCCTGCAGCACCTTGATCCAGGCTTATCAGGACCTGGGCGGTTCCACCGAGAGCTCCATCGCTAACAGCCTGTGGACCGACCCGGAGGGAGCAATTTCCGAGGAATTTATTGGCCGGTGCCAGGGAATCTTTGACGCGCAGGTCATCTCTGCCCAGCTGTCGGACCCGGAGATCGTCCGGGCCCTCAATGGCTGGGTGTCCCGCCACACCGACAAGCAGATCCCGGAGATCATCAGCGAGTCCTTCGGTGAGGACACGGCCATCCTGTTGGTCAACGCGCTATATCTGAAAAACACCTGGGAGATAGAGTTTGACCCTGACAATACCATGGAGAGGAGCTTCACCCACGAAGATGGATCTCTGGAATTTCTGGATTTCCTGCGCCACAGCGATGTGCGGCTCCCCTATCTGGAGACAGATGCGGCCCGGGGAGTTCTGCTGCCCTATGACGACGGGCGCCTCAGCTTCTTTGCTCTGATGCCCCGGGAGGGAGCCGGCTTTGACGAGTGGCTGGATTCTCTGGACGGGGCAGCCCTCGCCCGGCTGCTCCAGTCGCCGGAAGACACACAGTTCCAAAGCTTGGTCCTCCCCAAGTTTGAAAAACAGTGGCAGGGGGATCTCCGGGCAGTCCTGGCCGGGCTGGGGCTGGATCTGGCCTTTGACCCCACGCAAGCGGATTTCTCCCGGCTGGGGGACTCCCCTGCGGGGTACTTCCTCTCCCAAGCCATTCACGCTGCCAGAATCGAGGTCAATGAGGAGGGGACCGAGGCGGCGGCCGCCACGGTGGTGGTTACAGATGATGCCGGGGACGCGCCTCCGCCGGAGGGATTGATCCTGGAGTTTACCCGCCCATTTCTGTACGGCATTGTAGATATGGTAAATGGGGTGCCGCTGTTCCTGGGAACCTTTGAGTAAATTGATCGCTGTGATATGTAACCTTCCTATCATAAACGGTGCTTACAGAGGTGAAGGGCCTTTCAGAGAGGGGGAATACCATGGATGATTCTGGAATCGTGGAGTTGTACCTGAATCGGGATGAGGCGGCGATCGCGTGGACCTCCGAGAAATACGGACAGCGCCTGCGCGCGTTTTCCCTCGGCATCGTGCAGGACCTGCAGACGGCGGAGGAGTGTGAAAACGACACCTATGTAGAGGCGTGGAATTCCATCCCGCCCCACGCGCCCAGGGACTATTTCTACGCGTTCCTGGCACGTATCACCCGCCATTTGTCGCTGAACCGCTGCCGGGAGCGCAGCCGCCTCAAGCGCAGCGCCCTGGTCAGCGAGCTCAGCGCCGAGCTGGAGCAGTGCATCCCGGGGGGGCGAGGACCTTGACCGCCGCATGGACGACCGGGCCCTGGCCGAAGCCATCAACGGCTTCCTGGGAGCGCTCAGCCAGGAGAAGCGCAATCTGTTCCTGCGCCGCTACTGGTATCTGGACTCCATCGCCGCCATCGCCAAGCGCTATGGGTTCTCCCAGAGCAAAGTGAAAACCACGCTGTTTCGCACCCGGAACCAATTCCGGGACTACCTCAAGGAGGAGGGATATGACATATGAATGGGGAGGAGCTGCTGGAGAAGATGGGCCTTGCCGATCCCGCCTATGTGGCCGCGGCGGACCGGCCGCCCAGAAAGAGAAAGCACGGATGGGTGAAATACGGCATTGCTGCCGCCTGCCTGGGGCTGGTCCTGCTGGCATCGCTCCTGGGGATGCCCGGCCCGGCCAACACCTTTGCGGTGAAGGCCTACGCCCTGGAGGAGCAGGCGGACGGCACCATCGGGCTCAAGGAGAC
>CALXDE010000088.1 GCA_944386965.1 uncultured Oscillospiraceae bacterium | reverse complement strand
CTTGCCGCCCTGCTCTCCTCCTTTGACCGGGGGCGGGTGCTGAAAAGCGGCGTGCCCACCGCCATCGTGGGCCGGCCCAACGTGGGCAAGAGCTCCCTCCTCAACGCCCTGGTGGGCTATGATCGGGTCATTGTCACCGACATCCCCGGCACCACCCGGGACACGGTGGAGGAGAAGGTGCTCTGCGGCGGGGTGCTGCTGCGGCTCATGGACACGGCGGGCCTGCGGGATACGGCGGACGCGGTGGAGCGGATCGGCGTGGAGCGCAGCCGCCGGGCTGCGGAGGGGGCGGCGCTGTGTCTGGTGGTGCTGGACGGCAGCGTCCCCCTGACACAGGAGGACGAGGAGGCCCTGACCCTGGCCCGGGGGGCGCCGAGGGCCCTGGCGGTGGTGAACAAGGCCGACCTGCCCCAGAAATGGGATGCCGCCGCCCTCCCCCTGCCCGCTGTGGCCGTCAGCGCCAAAACCGGCGCGGGCCTGGGGGACCTGGAGCGGGGGGTGGCGGCCCTCTTCCCCGCTGGGGAGGCCCCCCGGGGCCAGTTCCTCACCAACCCCCGGCAGGCGGCGGCGGTGGAGCGGGCCCTCACCGCCGTCCGGGGGGCCCGGGGGGCCCTGGAGAGTGGACTGACCCCCGACGCGGCCCTCGCCGACGCCGAGGCGGCCCTCGCCGCCCTGGGGGAGCTGACCGGAAAAACCGCCCGGGAGGACCTGGTGGGCCAGATCTTCTCCCGGTTCTGCGTGGGGAAATAGCAAAAAGCCAGGGGACCCGGACGCTGTCCGGGTCCCCTGGCCTGTCTGCCTCCAAAGGCGGATTCTGCTACTGCCGCACCCGGCGCAGCTGCTGGGCGCTCTCCTCCTCCAGCCGTGCGGTGACCGCCATCTTGCGGATGATGTTCTGCATGGTCAGCTCCAGGTCCGTGCCCTCCCGGTAGTCCGCCGGGAAGATGTAGTCCACCCGCCCGTCCCGCAGCAGCTGCTCCACGCCCTTTTTGTTCACCGCCTGGTACACGGCGATGGCCTGGCCGCCGTAGGCCCGCATCATCTTCATGCAGGGCACGTCGCTGAGCCCATCCCCCATGTAGATCATGCTGGTGAAGGGCACGCGCTTGCTGTCGTCGGGCATGGAGGCGTTGAGGCTCTGGTCGTCGGACACGTCCAGCACCCCCTTGTTGATGCGGTAGACAAACTGGGTCTTGGCGGTGAAGTTCACCGCCAGCTTGGGCCACACCGGCGCGCCGGACTCGTCGTAATAGAACTCGCTGGCATAGATCTCCTTGAACTCCTTGGCGATGGCGCTGCCCTCGATGATCTCCCGAAGGCCCGAGGAGATCACATAGTGCTCCACCTGCGCCCCCTGGCGCTCCCCGAAGCGGTTGAGGCGCTCGAACCAGTCGGTGACCCCGGGGAAGAAGGTGATGCTCCGCCCCTGGTGCCTCAGCCGCTCCCGGGTGAAGGGGACGCCCCGCTTCCGGCTCTCCTGGATCATGGTGTACATGTAGGCCAGAATCCCGTCCATCTTCTCCCGCCAGCCAAAGCTGTTGGCCAGGCGCCAGAAGTCCGCCGGGGCCAGCCCCAGACTGGGGATGAACCCATAGTTCTGCATGTCCTGGGTGCACAGGGTCTTGTCAAAGTCGTAGAGAATGGCGATGATCGGCTTGGCGCGGTCCATGGCGGCATCTCCTTCCTTGTTGCAGAAAAGCGGCCCCTTTGGGCCGCTTTTCCTATTTTTCCTTCTGATAGTTGCGGCCAAACTGGAGATCGTCCAGATTGATGACCCGGGTGGCGTCCTCGGGGAGGTTGTCCCACACAGAGCGCTCCTCCACCGCCAGCTCATCCATGGCGGCCTGCACATTGGCCGCGATGTCCTCCTCCAACGCTCCGGCCATACCGCTCTGCTTGGCCTGCACCTTCTTGATATCCTCCAGAGTGGGCAGGGGCGTGGTAAAGAAATCCTGGTCCAGCTGGACCTCCCCGCCGCTCTCCCCGGCCGGCTCCTCCTCCGCTTCCGCCGAGGGCGCGGGACGCTCCTCCCCCTGCTCAGGCGCGCTCGCCGGGGCGCTCTCCCGCGGCGGCTGAGCGGGCGCGGCGGGCACCTCGATGGGCTCGGGCTCCAGCTCCTCCAGCTTCTGGAGGATCTTCAGCTGCTCCTCGCAGTTGACCCGGGAAACCTGCAGGAATCTGGCCACCGCCTCCCGGGCCTTCTCCAGCTTCCGCCCCTGGGCCGCCACCTCGCCGGCCACCCGGCTCTTCGTGTCGGCCAGGCGCTCCTCGGCCTGCGCCACCTGGCGCTCCAGCTCGGCGATGCGCTCCTTGGCCACCGTCTCCGCGTCCGCCACCAGACTGGACTTGCGGCTCTCGGCCTCGGCGGCGATGGCGTCCCGCTGCTGCTCGGCCTGGGCGATGATGTCCTTGGCCATTTTCTGGGCCGCCAGCAGGGTGGAGCGCATGGCGTCGTCCACCTGGCGGTACTCCTCCATCTTCTCCATCAGGGTCTTGATCTTGGCCTTGAGGGCGGCGTTTTCCTTGTAGAGGCTGCCGTAATCCTCGGTCAGGGCGTCCAGAAACTCGTCCACGGCGGCCATGGCGTATCCGCCCATGACGGCCTTGGGGAAGGTCTTGCTGCTCACTTCCTGGGGCGTCAACATCTCTCTCTACCTCCCCGCCTTAAAAGTACAGGCCGTTGTTTTCCAGCTCGTCCAGCAGATCCCCCACCATCTCCACGTGGTAGGGGGTGATGATGTAGGTGTTGGCGGCGATCTTCTTGATGCGCCCCTCGCTGGCGTAAGCCACGCCGGAGAGGAAGTCGATGAGCCGCCGGGCGATGTCCTTGTGGGTGGACTCCAGATTGATGACCACGGTGCGCTTCTCCTTGAGATGGTCGGCGATCTCGCTGGCCATCTCGAAGCGCTCGGGCTTGACCAGCACCACCTTGAGCTGGGTGGTGGCGGCGATGTTCACCACCTTGTTGCGCCGCTCGTCAAAGGAGCTGCTCCGCCTCTCCCGCTCCCGGTCCCGCTCTCTGCTGTCCCGGTCCCGGTCGCTCCGGCGGTCCCGGTCGTCCACAAAGGGGGAGACGTCCTGGTCGCCGAACTCCTCCTCGTATTCATCCTCGTCCTCATAGGGGTTGAAGATTTTTTTCATCTCGTCAAACAAGCGCATGGACTCTGTCCTCCTTATTTCTGATAATTCCGGTGGCCGAAAATCGCCGAACCCACCCGCACCACATTGGCGCCGGCGGCGATGGCGTCCTCGAAATCATCGCTCATGCCCATAGAGAGGTATTTTAGTTTATTATGGTACAATTGGCGGCTGATGTCAATATAAAGGCGGGCAACTTCCTGAAAATAAGGGAGGTTTCCATGTTCTTCCTGCTCCACCGGGGGAATGGCCATAAGGCCCTGGACGTCCACGTGGGCAAAGTCCCGGGCCGCGGCGGCGGCGTCGAAGAGCGCTCCGGGGAGAAAGCCGCTCTTGCTCTCCTCCTCCCCGATGTTCACCTCCAGCAGCACCGGCTGCACCAGGCCGCGCTTTTCCGCCTGGCGGTCGATCTCCGAGAGCAGCTCCAGAGAGGAGACGGAGTGGATCAGATCCACTCTGCCCACGATCTGGCGGACCTTGTTGCGCTGGAGGTGGCCGATGAAGTGGAGGGGCGCCCCGGCATAGGCCCCCTGGGCGTCCTTTTCCAGCAGCTCCTGCACCCGGTTCTCCCCCAGCGCGTCGATGCCGGCGGCAATGGCCGCGCGGCAGGCGGCCGCGTCGTTCATCTTGCTGGCGCCCACCAGGAGGATGTCCTCCGGATTCCGGCCCGCGGCAGCGGCCGCGGCGGCCATCCGCTCCCGGACAGAGCGGATATTTTCCGCAACGTTTGTCATTCGTCAATCACCTTTCCATCGTAAAGATCGTTGGCGGAGACGATGATCTCGTCGCCGCCCCGGAGGATTCGGCTCTCCCGGCCGGCCTCTGAAAGCCCCTGAAGGCTCTCCTCATTGGGCGCCACCAGGTAGTAGTCCTCCCCCTGGTAGAGCACCTCCACCGGCTTGAGCCGGGCCAGGCGGCCCATGCGGCAGTAGACGGCGGTGGAGGAGATCTCCGTGTCCTCCCCGTCGCTGCCGGGGATCGTCTCCGTCACCACCCGCACCGCTCCCGTGGGCACCCGGATGCCGGTGTAGGAGTGGAAGATCACCTGGGCGTTCTGGTGGCGCAGGAGGGTGGTGATGGAGAGGTACTCGTCGCAGGAGAGCACCACCAGCCGCTCGCCCCCCTCCTCGTCGCCGATACGCTCCACGGTCATCTCGATCTCCCGGTCCAGGCCGCTGAGGAAGCGGATGGTCACCGCGTCCCCCACCGCCAGCTTCTTCAGGTCCCGCGTCTCCATGGCGGTGACATAGTACCAGGTGCTGCCGTAGATCATCTTGCCCACGGCCCCCTCCATCGTCTCCGCCGGGCGGAGGGCGTCCAGCGCCGAGGGGGTCATCGTCTCCAGGCTCTCCACCGTCAGCACCCCCTCGTACCCGTCGGTCAGGGCCGAAAAGGTCCCCGCCCGGCTGACGGTGACGCGGCTGCTGCCGCTCTGGGCGGTGGCGCGCAGGGCGGCGATCTGCTGCTCCAGGGCCTCCACCTGCCCGGCCGTCTGCTCCTCGCCGGCGCCGCTGTAGGTGTAGTCCCGCTTGAGGACCATGGCCCGCAGGGACTCGCTCTCGCCGCTCACCTCCAGCAGATCCCCCCGGGCCACGCCGGAGCGGAGATGGAAGATGCTCTGGAGGATATCGCTGTCCAGGCGCAGGATCTCCTGGCTGCCGGAGGCCACGCTCAGGGCGAACCGCAGCTGCTCCAGCTGCTCCTCCAGCTCCCGGAGCTCCAGGACCTGGTCCAGGGCCTCCCGGCTGGAGAAGACGGTGGCCACGCTCCCTCCGGCGGCCACCCGCTCCCCCTCGTCCCGGGTGACGTAGACCAGGCCGCCGCCTCCGGAGATGACCTCCTCGTCCCGGACCAGGTAGCCCGAGACGGTGACGGCCTCGTCGCTGCGGTATTCATAGGCCACGGCGGTGGCCAGGGGATCAGCCAGATAGCTGAGGACGCTGTAGCCGAAGTAGAAGAGCACCGCCAGCACCCCCGCGGCGGTCAGGATCTTGTTGACAAAGCTGCTGTTCATGGGCTCCTTTCCATGCCGGCCCCGTCAGTCCGCGGCCTCCTCCCCCTCCCAGTCCGAGAGGTCCAGGGGCCGCAGGGGACAGACGGTGGAAATGGCATGCTTATAGATCAGATTCTGCTTGCCGTCGCTGTTGAGGATGACGGTAAAGCTGTCGAACCCAGCGATGGTCCCCCGCATCTGAAACCCGTTCATGAGAAACATCGTCACCGGGCACTCGCCCCGCCGGGCGCGGGCGAGAAAGAGGTCCTGCAATTTGGCGGTCTTGGTCTTGGTCATGGCTGTCTGCTCCTTTTCTGTATGTGTGGGCAGACGGCCCCAGCCTGTCCGCCCCGGGACTATCCTACCCCCTGGGCGGCCAAAATTTCTGTCGCTTCCTGGAAAGCCTTATCAAAATCGCGCTCTTTCTCCCAGACGATCCAGTGGATGTCCGGATCTCTCCGCAGCCAGGTGAGCTGCCGCTTGGCGTACTGCCGGGAGCGGAGCTTCACCTCCTCCACCGCCTCGGCCAGGGTGCATCTCCCGTCCAGGTACCCCAGCAGCTCCTTGTAGCCGATGGCCTGGAAACAGGTGGCCTCCCGGCTCACGCCCCGGGAGAGCAGGGCCCGGACCTCGTCCAGGAGGCCCTGCTCCACCATGGCGTCCACCCGGGCGTCGATCAGGGCGCGCATGTCCGCCCGGTCGGCAAAGCGCAGGCCGATGGTCACCGGGTCATATTTCCTGGGAAGGCGCCGGGTCCGCTCATTGTGGGCGGTGATCGTCTCCCCGGTTTCCTCCCAGACCTCCAGGGCCCGGAGGACGCGCTTGGTGTCGGTGGGGTGGAGGCGCGCCGCCGCCTCCGGGTCCACCTGCCGCAGCTGGGCCAGGAGGGGGCCGATCCCCTCCCGCTCCAGGCGGTCCTGGAGCCGGGCGCGGACCTGTCCCCCGCCCTGGCCGGGGGCGAAATCCCGGCCGGAGACGACAGCCTCCAGGTACAGCCCCGTGCCCCCCACCAGGATGGGCAGCTTTCCCCGGGCGAGGATGTCCCGGACGCACCGGTCCGCCTCGGCGGCAAACCGCGCCACGGACCAGTTTTCCCCCGGCTCGGCCACGGCCACCATGTGATGGGGCACCCCCGCCATCTCCTCGGGGGTGGGGGCGGCGGTGCCCACGGTCATCCCCCGGTAGATCTGCATGGAGTCCACGCTGACCACCTCGCCGTGATGGGCCCTGGCCAGCAGCACCCCCAGCTTGGTCTTGCCGCAGGCGGTGGGACCCACCACGCAGACGATCTTCTCCTGTGGCGCCATGGGCGCTCCTCCTCTCCCGGGAAATATCCCCTCAGTCCTCCGGCAGGTCCCGTATGGGCGTCACCACCGGCGTGCCGTCGGCCCGCAGCAGGGGCGTCAGGCCCCCGGCAGTGCCGTCATTGTGCCAGAGGTAGTTGACGCCGGTTTCCCGGTCCACCCAGATCTGGCTGTTGGTCAGGAGGGTGGCCTCGTTCAAGGTCATGATGAAGCGCTTGTCCTTCTTTGCCATAAAGATACGTTCCTTTCTGTCCTGCGCCCCAGCGGGGCCAATTTTTCCGCCGGGCAAAGACGGTTCCGCCCCCCATTGCGGGGAAAGCATCCGCCCCCCATTGTGTGGGGGCATCCACCCCCCTTTTCTTTTCGCCGCGCCGAAAAGAAAAGCGCCGTGGACGGTGGAAAAGAAAAGGGCGCTTATTCCTGATGAACAGAGACAGTCTGGACCACTCAACCGGGTTTTCAGCGGCTTTGCGGCGTAACCAGTCGACCCCCTGCTCCTTGCCCCGCGCCTTCCGCTTCGCTAGGCGCTACTCGGGCGGTTATCGGGCCCTCGGAATCCCACCGCAGCGGGAGACACCGCCGCAGAGCGGCGCGGGTTTCGGGGCCGCAGGGGTCTACAAAACTGCTAAGTCAGCGGCAGCGGTCGCCAGCGCAGAGACAGTTCCTCAACCGCGCGCCGCCCGGACGCTCCCAGCTCTCCGGGTGGCAGCCCCCGTAAAATTCCGGGGGTTCTCAGGGGGCGGCGGCCTTTGTTCCCCGCCAAAGGCGAGGGAACAAGCCGGACGCTGTCCCCTGAGCGTCCTTTTGCCTACTTTTCCCACGGGGGAAAAGTAGGTCGCGCCGGGAGGCGAACCGCTACGCCCGCTTGAACATCTTCTCCAGCTCGTATCGCGTGAGCTTCACCGCCACGGGCCGGCCGTGGGGGCAGTAGCGGACCTCCCCGCTCTGCACCTTGTCCATCAGCGCCCGCAGCTCCGCCTCGTCGCTGACCCAGCCGCCCTTGATGGCGGCCTTGCAGGCCATGGTGTGGAGCATGGCGTCCCGGGCGGCGGCGGGGTCGGCGGTGCCGGTCAGGCGCAGCTGTTCGGCGAGCATCTCCAGCGTCACCCGGATCTGGGAGGCGTCGATCTCCGCGGGGATGGACCGGACCAGGATGCTCTCGCCGCCGAAGTCCTCGGCCTCGAACCCAAACCGCTCCAGCAGAGGCAGCTGCTCCAGCAGAGCCGCGTAGTCCTCCGGAGCCAGGCGCACCGCCTCCGGGGCGAGAAGCTGCTGGCCCATGATGGGCTCGGTATGGGCCTTGAGCCGGTCAAAGTTCATGCGCTCGTGGGCGGCGTGCTTGTCGATGAGCCACACGTTCTCCCCGTCCTCGGCCACGATATAGGTCCGCAGCACTTCCCCGGCAAAGCGCCAGGGGGCGCTCCCCTCCGCCAGCAGGCTGGTCTGGCCCTCCGCCTCCTCCGGGGGGAAGGAGAGCTGCTCCGCCTCCGGCCGCGGGGCGGGGACCTCCCGCCTCTCGGGCGCCTGGGCGGCCGGCGGCGTCTGTTCCGCCGGGCCGGATGGGGCCGGGCTCTGGATTTCCCCGGCGGGAGGCGCCGCCGGAGCCTGAACGGCCCGGGGCGTCGGGCCGGATGGGGCCGGGGCCTGTCCGGCGTCCCGCCGGGGCTGGATCACGTCCTGGAGGGTGGAGCGGCCGGAGAGCTCCGTGTCCACCGGGGGAATCCGGGTGACAAAGGGCGCCTGGGCGGGGACGCTCTTGGGCTTGTCCCACTTCCCCGCCGCCTCCCGGAAGGATTTGGCGTCCATCTGCCGGTAGAAGTCCTGCCGGGGGACGGCCTGGGCCGTCCGCTCCGGCTGGGAGGGCCTGGGAGCGGGGGCGGAGGCCCCTGCGCGGTCCAGGGTGTCCTGGACCACGTGGTAGACCGCGGCGAACACCTGCCGCTCATTGGCGAATTTCACCACGGTTTTGGCCGGATGGACGTTCACGTCCACCTGGGAGAGGGGCAGCTCCACGCGCAGCACGCACCCGGGGAACTTTCCCTTCATCATCTGATTCTGATAGGCCTCCTCCAGTGCCGCCGTGAGCAGCTGGGACTTCACATACCGGCCGTTGACAAAAAAGGTCTGCATCCCCCGGGTGCCCCGGCCGGAGAGCGGGGCGGTCACATAGCCCCGGACGGCGATGCCGTCGCCGGTGCCGTCCACCTCCACCAGACTCCGGGAGAAGTCCCGGCCCAGGGCGGCGTAGATGGCGCTGGAGAGGCGGTTGTCCCCGGGGGTGTGGAGGACCTCAGCCCCGTCCTTGAGAAACTGAAAGGAGATATGGGGGTTGGAGAGGGCCAGATGCTGCACCACGGCGGCCACGCCGGCGGCCTCGGCGGCATCCTTCTTCATAAATTTCAGCCGGGCGGGGGTGTTGTAAAACAGGTCCCGGACCACCATGGTGGTGCCCTCCGGGCACCCGGCCTCCCGCACCGGACCGGCCGCGCCTCCCTCCAGGGAGAGCTTCGCCCCGGCCTGGGCCCCCCGCTCCCGGGTGAACACGTCCATGCGGCTCACCGCGGCGATGGCCGCCAGGGCCTCCCCCCGGAAGCCCAGGGTGCCGATGGCCCCCAGGTCCGCGGCGGTGCGCAGCTTGCTGGTGGCGTGGCGCAGGAAGGCGGTGGGCAGGTCCCCCGGGGCAATGCCGCAGCCGTTGTCCGCCACCCGGATATAGGCCATGCCGCCGTTCTGGATCTCCACGGTGACGGCCGTGGCCCCGGCGTCGATGGCGTTTTCCAGCAGCTCCTTCACCACGCTGGCCGGCCGCTCCACGACTTCGCCGGCGGCGATGAGATCGGCCACATGGCTGTCCAATTGCTTGATGTGAGGCATAGTCTGTTCCTTTCTGATCCTGTCTTCTGATCCGCCGCCCCGGGGGTATCCACCCCCCATTTTCTTTTCGTCTTGCCGAAAAGAAAACGGGCCGTGGACGGTCCAAAAGAAAAGGGCGCTCTTTCTTGATCCTGTCAGTCTTGACCACTCAACCGGGCTTTTCTCCGCTTTCGCCGTAACCAGTCGACCCCCTGCTCCTGGCCCCGCGCCTTCCGTTTCACTAGGCGCTGGTGCGGCGGTGGCCGGAAATCGGCTCTCCGGCGCAGCGGGAGATACTGCCAGGAAGCGGCGCAGGGGTCAAGGGCCGCAGAAGCTGGCGCAAGCGCCGGGGCAGCGCTGAGCGGATGGCGGCGCAGAGGCGATTCGATTTCCACGCGCCGCCCGGACGCTGCAAGCTGCCCGGGTGGCAGCCCCCGTAAAAATCCGGGGGTTCTCAGGGGGCGGCGGACTTTGTTCCCCGCCGGAGGCGAGGGAACAAGCCGGACGCTGCCCCCTGAGCGTCCTTTTGCCTACTTTTCCCACGGGGGAAAAGTAGGTCGCGCCGGGGCGCGAAACGCCCCGCCCCCCAGGGGTGGGCACCCTGTCCTCTCCGCCAGCCCTGGCGGCAAAAAGCGCTCACCAGCTGGCCCACACGTACAGGACGTTGGCCGACACATGGACCAGGATCGGGGCCCACAGGTTGCCTGAGCGGTCATAGCTCCAGGCCAGCACCAGCCCCGGCACCAGGTACTGTACCAGGAGCAGGATGCGGCTGAAGCTCAGCAGATCCCCGGCGGCAAACTGCCAGACGTGGAGAAAGGCAAAGAGCACGCAGGAGACGATATAGGCCGCCGCCCGGCTGTGGTCCCGCAGGGAGGCGAACACATAGCCCCGGAAGAGCACCTCCTCCACAAAGGGGGCCAGGAACACCACGATCAACAGGGTGGTCCGGGGCTCCCCCTCGATCTGGGCGCTGATGGACACGTCGTTCAGGTTCACCCCGTTGTCCCAGAGCAGCTCCGTCACCCGGAAGAGCAGCTCGTTGAGCCCATAGAAGGCCACCAGCCCCGCGCCCCAGGCCCCCAGGGTCCCGGGGAAATTCCCCAGAAAGCGCTGGGTGTTCTTGCCGATGAAGTTATAGAAGATAATCAATGTGAGGGCGAACATCACATAGTAGTAGATGGCGTGCTCCGAGGCCTGGGAGATGGAGACGTCCAGCAGCCTCTCGATGCCCAGGAAGATATAGTCCATGAGCAGGGGCATCACCAGCAGATACAGGAAGAAGAAGATGCCCCCCGCGATCCGCTCAAAGGGGGTGAGATAGGAGCCCTTCACTTTTTTGGTGGCCATGGGGAAACGTCCTTTCCGTTTTGGGGTTTGGGGAAACTCTCTTTGCGGCAGCGGAGGGCCGCTGCCCGGGCATTCAGTTCAATTTCTGCTTGAGCTCGTATAAGAGGCCCATGGCCTCGATGGGGGTCAGGGTGTCCGGCTGGCAGCGGCGCAGGCGGTCGATGACCTCCGCCTCGCTCAGGGCCGCCAGGCTCACCTGGTCCTCCCTGGGCGCG
>CALXDE010000087.1 GCA_944386965.1 uncultured Oscillospiraceae bacterium | reverse complement strand
GGTGAAGGACTCGGGGGTGGTGACGCCGATAAAGGCGACCTTCACGCCGCTCACCTCAAAGACCTCGTAGCTCTCCAGCACGTTCTCCCCCCGCACGCCGTTCTCCTCATGGTAGAAGTTGCAGGAGACATAGGGGAAAGCGGCGGAGGAGATGACCTCCAGCGCGCGGTCCATGCCGTAGTCGAACTCGTGGTTGCCCAGGGTGGCCAGGTCATACCCCGCGGCGTTCATCAGCTCCACGATGGTCGCGCCCCTGTCCATGGAGCCGTAGGCGGTGCCCTGGATGTGGTCGCCGGCGTCCACCAGCAGCGCGTCCCCCAGGCTGTCCCGGTAGCCCGCCACCTTGGAGTAGGTCAGGCCGTTCTCGTTGCCCTCGCCCACGTTGTTGTCGATATAGGTGTGGACGTCGTTGGTGTAGAGGATCACCACGTCGTCCGCGCCCTCCGCCGCCAGGGCCGGGGCCGCCAGTGAGGCGCACATGGCCAGGCTCAGCAGCAGGGAGAGCAGTTTTTTCGTACCCTTCATGAGGTTTCCACCTTTCCATTTTGAGATCAGATTGCTTTGGGCACCTATTATCCTAGCAGAGCGGTCTGGCAGCTACAAGTCGTGTTGGAAAAATTTTGTTTTTGTTTCGGAAAAGCCCGTGTAAAATTTCCGCAAAGCGGGCCGGAGGGGAAACCCCTCCGGCCCGCTCATACCTGTTATTTTGTGGCCCAGTTCCCGGTGGCCTCGGCGGTCAGGTAGGCGTTGATGAACCCGTCCAGGTCCCCGTCCATCACGGCGCCCACATTGCTGGTCTCATAGCCGGTGCGGGTGTCCTTCACCAGCTGGTAGGGCATAAAGACATAGGAGCGGATCTGGCTGCCCCACTCGATCTTCATCTGTACCCCCTTCAGGTCGGAGATCTTCTCGGCGTGCTCCTGCATCTTCAGCTCCACCAGCCGGGCCCGGAGCATCCGCATACAGGTGTCCCTGTTCTGGAACTGGCTGCGCTCGGTCTGGCAGGAGACCACAATGCCGGTGGGGATGTGGATGAGGCGCACGGCGGAGGAGGTCTTGTTGATGTGCTGGCCCCCGGCGCCGGAGGAGCGGTAGACCTGCATCTCGATGTCCTCGGGCCGGATGTCCACCTCCACGTCGTCGGGCAGGTCGGGCATGACCTCCAGGGCGGCGAAGGAGGTCTGGCGGCGGGCGTTGGCGTCAAAGGGGGAGACCCGCACCAGCCGGTGGACGCCGTGCTCCCCCCGGAGGAAGCCGTAGGCGTTCTCCCCCTCGATCATGATGGTGGCGCTCTTGATGCCCGCCTCGTCCCCGTCCAGGTAGTCCAGGATCTTATAGGTGTAGCCGTGGCGCTCGGCCCAGCGGGTATACATGCGGTAGAGCATCTGGGCCCAGTCCTGGGCCTCGGTGCCGCCGGCGCCGGCGTGGAAGGTGAGGATGGCGCTGTTGCCGTCGTACTCCCCGGTGAGCAGGGTGGCCAGCTTGGCCTCGGCCATCTCCTCCTCCAGCTTGGCGTAGCCCTCCTCCACCTCGGCCACCAGGCTCGCGTCCTCCTCCTCGTTGCCCATCTCGCACAGGGTCATCAGGTCCTCCCACTGGCTCAGGCGCTTTTTCTGCCCGTCGATCTTGTGGTGGAGCTGCTTGATCCGCTGCTGGACCTTCTGGGCCTTGTCCAGGTTGTCCCAGAACCCATCGGAGGCGCTCTCCGACTCCAGCATGTCCAGCTCCCGCTCCGCCGCCTCCAGGCCCAGGGCCTTACCCAGCTCGTCCAGGCCGGGGCGGAGGTTGTTCAGCTTTACTTTATACTCGTCAAACTCAAGCATGTTCGGTCCTCATTTCGCATCTGTCCGTTGTCCGGGATATGTCTCCCGGCTTGTTTTATCACAGTTTATTTAGTATATCATACCCAGATGCAAAATGGTATCTTTTTTTCGCTCGTATCTGCTGTCCACCCCTTCCTTTCTGCCGGCGGTTGTATTTCCACCGGGCATCCTGTATAATCTGCTTATATTATAGTCCCACAAAACTTTTGGAACGGGGTATGGCTATGAAAGGATTTGGAATGATCGAGCCCGGCAAAGCCGGCTGGCTGGATAAGCCGCTGGAGAGCCCATCTTCTATTGATGCCGTCGTTCGGCCGCTGGCGGTGGCGCCGTGTTCCTCTGATGTCCATAACGTGGAGATGGGGTACATCACTCCCGGGCGCATCATCGGCCACGAGGGCGTGGGAGAAATCGTCGCCGTGGGTCAGGACGTGAAGGACTTTCAGGTCGGTGATCGGGTCGTAATCCCCGCCATCACGCCAAACTGGCGCTCCCGGGCCGCTCAGATCGGCCTTCATCAGCATTGGAACGGACTGATGACCGGCAACGCTCTGTCCGTATCCCAGGACGGCCTGATGGCGGAATACACGCTGGTGCAGGACGCCGACATGAACCTGGCCCATTTGCCGGATGAGATTCCCCTCACCACGGGCGTGATGGTCAGCGACATGATGTCCACCGGCTTCTATGGCGCAGAGCTTGCCGGCGTTTCCTTTGGAGACACTGTTGTCGTCATCGGAATCGGCCCGGTGGGGTTGATGGCGGTGGCCGGCGCCAAATTGCGGGGGGCTGGGCGCATCATTGCAGTGGGCAGCCGGCCCGTGTGTGTGGAAGCGGCCTATTCCTATGGCGCCACGGATGTCATCAACTACCGGGA
>CALXDE010000086.1 GCA_944386965.1 uncultured Oscillospiraceae bacterium | reverse complement strand
CCGGCTCCCTGACCCGCATCCTCTCCCGGTTCTCCTCCCTGGGCCTCAACATGACCAAGCTGGAGTCCCGGCCCATCAGCGGCGCGGACTTCCACTACATGTTCTATCTGGACTTCCAGGGCAGCATTTACGATCCGGCGGTGGTCAAGCTCCTCAGCGAGCTGGAGCAGGAGCTGGACTGGTTCGTGTTCCTGGGGGCCTATACCGAGGAATAAAAAGATTATCCCGACGGGGTCCGCAGGCGGACCCCGTCGGGACAGGGAGGGGAGCATATGGAGTACGGACTGATCGGGGCGAAGCTGGGACACAGCCACTCCCCCCGCATCCACGGCGCGCTTTTTGGCTATGCGTATACCCTTCGGGAGCTTTCGGCGGAGGAGCTCCCGGCCTTTCTGGAGGCGCGGGCGTTCAAGGGGCTCAACGTCACCATCCCCTACAAGCAGGCGGTGATCCCCTTCTGCAGCGCCCTGGGGGAGACGGCGGCGCGCATTGGCAGCGTCAATACCCTGGTGGTCCGGCCGGACGGCAGCCTCTACGGGGACAACACCGACCACTACGGCATGTGCTATGCCATCCGCCGCGCGGGAATGGACCTGGCTGGAAAGCATGTGCTGATCCTGGGCAGCGGGGGAACCTCCCTCACCGCCCGGGCGGCGGCGGAGGATCTGGGGGCGGCGCGGATCACGGTGGTGTCCCGCCGGGGACCGGTGGACTACGCCAACGTATACGACCTGCGGGACGCCGGGGCGGTCATCAATACCACGCCGGTGGGGATGTTCCCCAACAACGGAGCATCCCCCCTGGATCTCTCCCGCTTTCTCCGCTTGACCGGGGTAGTGGATGTGGTGTACAATCCATTACGTACACAGCTTCTGCTCCAGGCGGAGGAATTGGGCATCCCCCATGCCAATGGTCTTGACATGCTGGTGGCCCAGGCCAAGCTGGCCGGAGAGCTCTTTACGGGGACCGAAATCCCCGCAAAAAAGCTGGATGAGGTGTGCCGGGAGATGACGGCGGCGGTGACCAACATCGTCCTTGTGGGCATGCCCGGCAGCGGCAAGAGCACCGTGGGCCGGGCGGTGGCACAGGCGCTGGGCCGGAGGTTTTACGACGCTGACGCGGTGATCGAGGAGCGGGCCGGAAAGCCGATCCCACAGATCTTCGCGGAGGAGGGGGAAGCCGCCTTCCGTGACCTGGAGCACGCCGTCCTCACGGACCTGGGCCGGCAGAGCGGCGTGGTCATTGCCACCGGGGGCGGGGCGGTCTGCTTCGCGCGGAACCTCCCCTGTCTGCGGGAGAACGGGCGGGTCTACCGCCTGTGCCGGCCGGTGGACCGCTTGCCTGTCGACGGCCGCCCCCTCTCCACCTCCCAGGAGCGGCTGCGGGCGATGGAGCGGGAGCGGGAACCCTTCTACCGCCGGGCCTCTCAGGTGAGTGTGGACAACAGCGGGACGCTGGCGCGGACGGTGGAGACGATTTTACAGGATTTCAGGAGGGAACAGCAATGAAATTTCTGGTAATCAATGGCCCGAATCTCAACATGCTGGGCATCCGGGAGCCCCAGATCTACGGTACCAACACCTATCAGGACCTGGTGGAGTACGTCTCGGACTACTGCGCCCAGCGGGGGGTGGAGACGGAATTTGTCCAGTCCAACCACGAGGGGGATCTGGTGGACGCCATTCAGAAGGCCTACTTTGACAAGGTGGACGGCATCATCCTCAACCCCGCTGCCTATACCCACACCAGCGTGGCCCTGTTGGACGCGCTCAAGAGCGTCCAGATCCCCACGGTGGAGGTCCACATCTCCCAGATCAACCAGCGGGAGGACTTCCGGCAGGTGTCCTATCTCCGGCCGGCCTGTATCCGCACCATCTCCGGCCACGGCTTTGCCGGGTACAGCATGGCGGCGGCGACACTGCTGGACTATCTCGGCGGCCGGTAACACCCAGCGCGCGGCGGGCATACAATGGCCTTGGAAAGGAGGCATTGTATGGATGCTACTACATATGCCGGGGAGCGGACCGCCGCGGCGTCTCCCGGCGAGGATTACCGGCAGTACGACCGGATCTGGCAGCGGGTTTCCCCGGATCTGAATCCCTATCCCGAGGCGCGGCTGGAAAACAGCGGGGCGGGCAGCGGCGAGGATCTGGAGCATCTGCCCGGGGCCCAGGCGGACCCCTGCTGCATGGGCTCGGCAGCCATGGACGCGCTCCAGGTTCTGGAGGGATTTATGGAGGACGAGCGGGCCGGACGGGACTTTCTGCTGCGCCTTGCCCGCCGCCTGCACCATCCGCAGACGGCCCGGGCGCTGCGTCAGATGGCGGAGAAAAAAACCGTCCACATCCGGCAGCTGGCGGCGGCCTATTACCTGACAGCGGGGGCCTGCTGCGCCCGCACCATCCAGGTGCCCGCGCCTGAGGCCGGCAGTACCTGCTGCGAGGCCCTGCGCAGCGCCTATCACGACGCGGCCTGCCTGGGGCTGAACTACCTGCGGGCGGCCGACGGGACGGAGGACCTCTGCCTGCAGCACATGTTTGAGAAAATGGGAAAGGAGTCCTTCCAACAGGCGGACCAGCTGCTTGGACTGCTGTCCCTTTTGGTACAATGACGCGGAATGTTTACGGAGGATATGGCAATGGAGGAGAAACTCGGCCGGCAGCAGGCCCTGGAATTGCTGCGGCAGTACAACAAGGAGCCCTTTCACATCCAGCACGCCCTGACGGTGGAGGGCGTGCTGGACTGGTACGCCCGGGAGCTGGGTTATGGGGACGACGCGCCCTTCTGGTCCATGGTGGGCCTGCTCCACGACATCGACTTTGAGCAGTGGCCGGAGGAGCACTGCAAAAAGGCCCCGGAGCTACTGGAGGCGGCTGGGCTGAGCCCGGTGTTCATCCACGCCGTGTGCAGCCACGGGTATGGTCTGTGCAGCGATGTGGAGCCGGAGCACGAGATGGAGAAGGTGCTCTTCGCCGCCGACGAGCTCACGGGCCTCATCGGCGCGGCGGTTCGGATGCGCCCCAGCAAAAGCGTTCAGGATCTGGAGGTTTCCAGCCTGAAAAAGAAGTTCAAGGACAAGAAATTTGCCGCCGGATGCAGCCGGGATGTGATCGCCCAGGGGGCGGAGCGGCTGGGCTGGAGCCTGGAGGAGCTGATGGAAAAGACCATCCTGGCCATGCGCTCCTGCGAGGCGCGGATCAATCAGGAATTGGAGCAGATGCAGTAAGACCCGTAGCGGGGACCGATCCGGCCCCCGCTGTTTTTTTGCCTGTGCCAGCGATAAAATGTTCTCCCGCCGGCCATACTAGGGGAAAAGGAATGGCAGGAGGCGCTTTATGGAACAACTGACCAAGAGCCTGGCGGAAAACCGCACGGAGCTGGACCGGCGCATCGGAGTGGGACGGAACTTTGATGTTATCTCCCGGGATCTGGTGGTGGGCGGAAAGGCCGCCCGGCTCTATGTGGTGGACGGCTACGGGGACGACGGGGTGATCGAGAGGATCTTGTCCTTTCTGCTCCGGGTCCGGCCGGAGGATATGGACGGCATGACGGACATGGACGAGGTGATCCGCCGCTTTATCACCTTCGGAGAGGTGGAGGCAGAGAATCAGCTCCCGAGCATCCTCACCGGCGTGTTTCTGGGAAAGACCGCCCTGGTGGTGGAGGGGTTTGACCGCTGCGCCCTGATCGACGCCAAGACCTTCCCGGGCCGGGCGATTCAGGAGCCCTCCGACGGCCGGGTCCTCCGGGGCTCTCACGACGGGTTCGTGGAGATCCTGCTGCGCAACACCTCCCTGCTGCGCCGGCGCATCCGGGACGAGCACCTGACTCTGGAGAACCACAAGATCGGGAAGCAGAGCCGCACCGACGTGGTGCTGGCCTATCTGGAGAACAAGGTGGACGGCCACCTCCTCAAGGAGGTGCGGGAGAAGCTCAAGCGCATCGACGTCAACTCCACCACCATGAGTCAGGAGAGCATCGCCGAGTCCATGATGACCCCCCAGTGGTACAACCCCTTTCCCAAGGTGCGCTACACCGAGCGGCCGGACACCGCCAGCGCCTGCATCATGGAGGGGTATGTGGTGCTGCTGGTGGACAACTCCCCCTCGGTGATGCTGCTGCC
>CALXDE010000085.1 GCA_944386965.1 uncultured Oscillospiraceae bacterium | reverse complement strand
CCCCTGGAGCTGTGCGAGGAGGTGGAGCGGGAGCTGGGCATCGACACCTACCCCGTCAACTGGCCCATCGGCTCTGGCAAGGAGTTCCAGGGCGTTTACGACCGGGAGAAGGGGCGCATCCTCTTCTTCCAGGCCCAGGAGCGGGGCAGGAAGGTCAGCTCCGCCGAGGTGGACCTGGACGACCCGGCCCTGGAGGAGATGATCGGCGAAAAGAAGGCTGCCGACCTCCGGGAGGAGGTGGAGCTGCTGGGGGCCGGCCGGGAGTTTGACCTGGAGGCCGTTCAGAACGGCACCCTCTCCCCGGTGTTTTTCGGCTCCGCTCTCACCACCTTCGGCGTGGAGCCCTTTCTGGAGGAATTTCTGCGCATGACCACCCCGCCCCTGCCCCGGGTCAGCGACCAGGGGGAGATCGACGTGTTTTCCCCGGACTTCTCCGCCTTTGTCTTCAAGATCCAGGCCAACATGAACAAGGCCCACCGGGACCGCCTGGCCTTCATGCGCATCTGTTCGGGCAGGTTCGAGCGGGACCAGGAGTATTACCACGTCCAGTCCGGCAAAAAGCTGCGCCTCTCCCAGCCCCAGCAGATGATGGCCGCGGAGCGGGAGATCGTGGAGGAGGCCTATGCCGGGGACATCATCGGCGTGTTCGACCCCGGTATTTTCTCCATCGGCAACACCATCACCGTGCCGGGGAAGAAGTTCAGATACTCCGGCATCCCCACCTTTGAGCCCGAGCACTTCATGCGCGTCAGCCCCATGGACACCATGAAGCGCAAGCAGTTTATCAAGGGCACCGAGCAGATCGCCCAGGAGGGCGCCATCCAGATCTTCAAGCTCCCCGGCGCGGGCATGGAGGAGGTCATTGTGGGCGTGGTGGGCACGCTGCAGTTCGACGTGTTCCAGTACCGGATGAAAAACGAGTACGGCGTGGACCTCCGGATGACGGGCCTGCCCTATGAGCACCTGCGGCGGATCACCCAGTGCCCCTGCGACGTGAAGGACCTGACCCTCAGCACGGGCGCGGCGGTGCTGGAGGACTTCAAGGGCCGCTACCTGGTGGCCTTCGGGGGACTGTGGGCCATGAACTTCATGCTCAAGCACAACCCGGGCCTGGAGTTCTCCGAGACGCTGAGCGTGGAGTAAGAGATCCCATGAAACAACAAAACAGCGGTTTGAGCATCGTCTCAAGCCGCTGTTTTATTCTTTCATGGCGTCGATGAGCCGGGACAGGGCCTCCACCTGTTTCTCCGTCAGCCCCTGGGTGTGGAGCACGCCGCCCCCGCCCCGGTCCGGGAATACCAGGGCGTCCACGGAGAAGTCCAGCAGCGCCATCATCTGGAAGAGGAGGGGGACGGAGGGCAGACGGCGTGAGCCCTCGATATTCGCAAGGTGGACCAAGGTAATGTCCAGCATTTCCGAGAGCTTTTCCTGGGTGTATCCCTTCTTCATCCGTGCAGCGCGTATCGTCTCACCTAGTCGTTTGTCATTTATCAACGCTTCTCACCTCGCTTTATATATCTTAAAGATAATATTCCCCCTTGCAAATTTTCTTTTAGTATAATAATATATAATCTAAAAGGATAGTATCCCTGTCCTTTTGAGAAAAGAGAAGGAGTGAATATTGAGATGATCAAGGAAAAAGATTTACAGGAATTGCGTCCGCAGATCCGGTACAAGGATGGACAGAGCATCACACTGCAAAACATTCAAGGCGCATTGCAAAGAGGAGCAGAAACGGCTGGCGTCCCCATTGCTTTCCAGATGGATCAGGTGAGGAGTGGCTTGCTTGGCGGTTCAGAAGATTGCCTGGTAGTATATCATCCAGAGCATCCAAAAGACTACTTTTCTGTGGCTGTGCGCATCAAGCGCCAGGGGAACTACGCCTTTGTCTCTGCGGACAGCTTTGGTACCAGCAAGCTTATGAAAGCAGAAGCTGTGCGGAAGCAACTTAACGAGACAGCAAAGGCAGGCGTCAATTATCGGGGATATAACCCTTTGGAAAATGCAGCTGCCGGTGCGGCGATTATCGGTGCTGGTGTTGCGGGGGTGCGCCACCTTATCAAAGGCAAGAGCGACAAGGAAAAGATGGAGCAAGAACAGCAATGGTATACCATTATCTGTGATATCTTGGACGAAGTGATTTCATAATTTGCCCAGTGCCAAGATTTTTATGACAAAAGAAAGGAGAACACGCAATGCCATCCAGCGATTATAACCGCTACCTAGCTGCTATTAAAGTGGCTAACGACGCTGGGAACAGGGAAGCTCTTCGGAAAATCCGAGATGCACTGCTGTCTGAGTACGGTCCTCTGGACGACGATGTGGATTATCTGCTCCGCCAGTTCCGGTACAACGTCTGAACAAAAGAAGTCCCCGGCGGGAAGCTGTTGCTTCCCGCCGGGGACTTCTTTGTTTATTGATTTATCTGTGCCGCCGCTGCGGCTCCACCAGTGGCTGCCGGGCGGCCTCCGCCAGCGCCATGCCCCGCTCCAGCCGCCGCTCCTGGCGGGCGTAGCGGGCCAGCACCGGGCGGCGGAGCGTCTCCATGAGGGAGCAGTACTTGTCCATCCACATCAGGACGTAACCCTCCCGGTACTTCGGCGGCGTCAGGGTCAGGGGAAACATGTGCCGCAGGATGCAGTCCCGCTCCACCGGGCACAGGGAGAAGTACCGCTGGGCGTTTTCCAGGGCCTTTCTGGGATGCTCGAAGCCATGGAGCCGCTCCCCTTTCTGGGGACGGTAGGTGTGCCAGTCGTAAAGAAACAGGTCGTGGAGCAGACCGGCCCGGGCGGCGGCCCGGGCGTTGAGGCTATGCTTCTGACAGAAGAGATAGCTGAGATAGGAGACATGGATGCAGTGCTCCAGACAGCTGGTGGCCCCGTGCTGGGGGTAGCGCTCCATCTCCCGGACCGCCGGATGGGCCAGGAGATCCTCTACCAGGGCCAGATATCCCGGGTCGCCGGGAAGCGCCGCGGTCCGGGCGCGTGGGGCGTTACGACGGGTCATAGAGCTCCTCCTCATCCTTCCCGCGGGAGCGGTGGAGGGCGCTGCGGGCGCTGAGGGCGAAGTCCACCAGATACGCCAGGCACAGCCCTCCCGCCAGCAGCGGCGCCGCCGGTTCCGGCACCCGGGTCACCAGGGAGAAGACCATGCGGTGGACCAGCGCGAACACCAGGACGGCGATGGCGCCCCAGGCCGCGGTGCTCTCCAGGCAGAGGATGCCGTGATAATTCAGCCGCTTCTCCGAGTAGTCCCACCAGAGCTTTCCAAACAGCCGCAGCATCAGCCGCCCTGTGAGGTATTCGAACACTGTGGCCAGGAACGCTCCGGCCAGATACAGCAGGACATAGTTGTGGGAGATGGGCCGGAGCATGGCGTAGCCGATCATGGCGCCGAAGCCGTAGATGATGCACAGGGGCAGGTGGACGAAGCCGCGGTTTTCCCAGCGGCCCTTTTCCCGGCGGATGACCAGGCACTCCATGACCCAGCCGCAGAAACTGTAGAGAAAGAAGGCGTTGACCACATCGGAGCGGGTGTGGGGACCCTCATAAAAGATCAGATCAAAGGGGAACATTGCCAAACATCCTTTCCAAGGGGAGAAATACTGGTATGGTGACCCTGCCCAGTATAGCGTTTTTTCCAGCAAAACGCAAGGGGCGCCGTCCGGTTTGGGAAAAGTTGGACACCGGTTCAAGACAAAATGCGCCGATGGGAAAAGTTTATCGGGAATGTCTTGAAAACAGGCGCGTTTCATGGTATGGTAATACAAATTTGCGGGGGGACCGCCCGGGGCGTCCCCATCTCCGCCCGGGCGGGAGCGCCGGCGCGGGGGCCTGCTGGAAAGGAAAGGACCGGCGCCGTCCTCGGCGTCCGGCCGGAGAGGATATGGTTTTGAAAAAACTGAGGCGGTGCGCGGTCTATCTGGCGGCCATCGGGGCGGTGTTCTTCTATGTGGGCCGCCTGCTGCCGGGCAACTGGTTTCGCGGCGACCGCTTCCCCTTCCGCTGCTTCGCCTTTGAGCGGGGCGGGCGGATCTATGAGCGGCTGGGAATCCGCCGCTGGAAGGACAAGGTCCCGGATATGAGCAGGCTCCTGCCCAGGGTGATGCTGCCAAAGCGCCTGACCTGGGGGGCGGAGCCGGAGCGGGTGGCCCGGATGATCCAGGAGACATGCATCGCCGAGCTGGTCCATGTGGTGCTGTTCGTGCTGGGCTTCGGCTGCGTCCTGATCTGGGACGGGCCGGGCGGCTGGATCACGGCGGTGGTGTACAATCTGCTGGGCAATGTGCCCTTTATCCTGATTCAGCGGTACAACCGGCCCCGGCTGCTCCACCTGATGAAGACGATGAGCGCCGCGGCGGAGAGGGAGGAAGCGGTATGCGTGTCCTGATTCTCAGCTGCAACACCGGAGAGGGGCACAACTCCTGTGCCGAGGCGCTTCGGGAGTATATCACCGCCCAGGGGGATACCTGCGTGGTGGCCGACGCGCTGGGCTTTTTGTCCGAGGGCATGTCCCGGTTCATCTCCCGGTGGCACACCCGCATTTACCGCCACTTCCCCGACCTCTTCCGACAGGGATACGCCTATGTGGAGCGGCATCCCTCCCTGCTGCGGGAGCAGTCGGAGGTTTACCGCTTCCTGGCCTCCGGAGCCGGGCGGCTGTACCCCTTCCTGCGGGAGGGGGCATATGATACAGTGATCTGCGTCCATGTGTTTGCCGCCTTTATGGTGGAGGTGCTGCTGCGGGAGCATCCGGGGGCGTGGCGGACCGCCTTCCTGGCCACGGACTACACCTGCAGCCCCAACGGGTCGGCCCACACCCTGGACTGGTATTTCATTCCGGACCAGTCCCTGGCGGAGGAGTTTGTCCGCAGCGGCATTGCCCCGGAGAAGCTGGTGCCCGCCGGGATTCCCGTCCGCATGGGCTTTCAGAGCAGGGGAGACGCCGCGGCGGCCAGGGAAATCCTGGGCATTCCGGCGGACAGCCGCCACCTGATGGCGATGTGCGGCAGCATGGGCTGCGGCCCCCTGGGGCGGATCGTGGGGCGCTTGTCGGAGCGCCTTCCGGAGCGCAGCGTGGTCACGGTGATCTGCGGCACCAACACGCGGCTGCGTCAGACGCTGGAGCGCCGCTTCCGGAGCGACGGCCGGATTCGGGTCCTGGGATATGTCAACCAGATCCCGCTGATGATGGACAGCGCCGACCTGTATCTCACCAAGCCCGGCGGCATCAGCGTGACGGAGGCGGCGGCCAAGGGCCTGCCCATGGCGTTTATCGACGCGGTGGCCGGGTGCGAGGCCTATAACATGCGGTATTTTATGGAGCGGGGCGGCGCCGTCACGGCGGACACGCCGGAGCAGCTGGCGGACCTGTGCGCGGGGCTGCTGGCGGATAAGGCGCGGCGGCGGGAGATGTCGGACCGGCTGGCGGCGCTGAAGATCGGCCGGGCGTCTCAAACCATTTATCAAGCGTTGAAGAAGGAGCCTGTATGCGACCTGAAATAGACTACCGGCAGTTCCGGCTGAGAGACTTGAACACCCAGCGCTTTCGCCATCTCAAGCTGCTGCTGTTCTGGCCGGTGTTCGGCCTGTTGTTCACCTATTTGGAGCGGCTGCGCCCGGTGGCCCACTACCACGCGGTGCACTGTTTTCTGGACGATGTCATTCCCTTCTGCGAGGTTTTTCTGATCCCTTATCTGCTGTGGTTTGTGGCCCTGGGGGGAATGGTCCTGTACACGCTGGTGTTTGATGTGCGCGCGTTCCGGAAGCTGATGGGGTTTGTCATATGCACCTACTCGGTGACATTGGTCATCTATCTATTCTTTCCCACCTGCCAGGAGCTGCGGCCGGAGACTTTTGCCCGGGACAATGTGCTGACCCGGTTCCTGGGGTGGTTCTACACCTTTGACACCAATACAAACGTCTGCCCCTCCCTCCATGTGATCGGCTCGGCGGCGGTGATGTTTACCGCCTGGCATGCCAGAGGGCT
Source organism: uncultured Oscillospiraceae bacterium (assembly GCA_944386965.1). The sequence goes on along the minus strand of CALXDE010000085.1, from coordinate 2,660 downwards.
GTCCGGCCGGGCCGGGCGGATCGCCTTCACGGTGCTGGCGGTGCTCATCAGCCTCTCCACCGTGTTTCTCAAGCAGCACTCCGCGATCGATGTGCTGGCGGCGGTTCCGGTGTGCGCCGTGGGCTATCGTCTGGCGTTTTTCCGACAGGCGGCGCGGACCGTGGGCCCGGCGGGCAGGAAAAAGCGGGTGGGAAACTCGGCGTGAGACATCCGGCGGAGAAATATGGAAAAGAGGCCGCGGCTTCAAGCCGCGGCCTCTTTGTTTGCTTGGTCGGATGTTCCCCGGACGGCCTCCTACAGCAGCGGCGCGAACAGCCGCAGAAGATAGCCGGTGAGGCGGCTGCCCAGGGACCGGGCCTTCCACTGCGCCAGGGTGGCCTCCTGGCACTTGGTCAGGGTGTCCAGGAAGTCCTGCTCCACCTGCCCCACGGCGGGAGCGTCCTCCATATAGAGGCCGCACTCGAAGTGGAGATAGAGGCTGCGGTAGTCGAAGTTGATGGTGCCCACCACGCCCCGGCAGCCGTCGCTCACCAGGACTTTTGCGTGGACAAAGCCGGGGGTATACTCGAAGATCCGCACCCCGGCCTCCAGCAGCTGGGGGTAGTAGGTCTTGGCCAGGGCGAACATATACTTCTTGTCCGGGATGTGGGGCAGGATCAGGGACACCTCCACCCCCCGCTTGGCGGCAAAGGTCAGGGCGGTGACCATCTCGTTGTCGATGACCAGATAGGGGGTCATGATGTGGACATAGCGCTGGGCGCGGTTGATGAGGTCCATGTACACCATTTCCGCCAGCCGGTCGGCATCGTATGGGCAGCTGCCATAGGGGATGAAAAGTCCCTGCCCCTCCACCGGGAAGGTCTTGAGATAGGGGGCGCAGTCCTCCAGCTTCCACCCCTCCGTGTTCCACATCTGCAAAAACATCAGCGTGAAGCTGCGCACCGCCTCCCCCCGGACCAGGATGGCGTTGTCCTTCCAGTGGCCGTGGCGCACCCGGCGGTTGATATACTCGTCAGCCAGGTTGATCCCGCCGGTAAAGGCCACCTTCCCGTCGATCACCAGGATTTTCCGGTGGTCCCGGTTGTTGTAGTGGGTGGATACCAGAGGGCGCAGGGGGGCGAACATCCGGCATCGGATGCCGATGGCCTCCAGCTGCTTGGGATAGTCGTAGGGCAGAAGCGCCACGGCGCAGGTGCCGTCATACAGCACCCGGACCTCCACGCCCTGCTGGACCTTCTGCTCCAGAATGCGCAGAATCCGCCCCCACATGTAGCCCTCCTCGATGATGAAGTACTCCAGGAAGATGAAATGCTCCGCCGCCTCCAGCTGGTCCAGCAGCTCCTGGAACACGTCGTCCCCCAGGGGGTAGTAGGTGGCCTCGCTGTTGCGGCAGACGGGGAAATCCCCCTGACGCCACATGTAGTCCGCCAGGGACTGGGAGCCGCCGGGAAGCTGGGAGAGGGCCGCCTGATCCTGGCGGGCCAGGGGGGCGGTCTGCTTCTTGATCTCCTGGTGGCGGTGGTGGGCCAGGCGATGGCCCAGCTCTATGTTCACAAAGAAGTACAGGGGGATGGAGAAGATGGGGGCGGCCAGGATCAGCACCACCCACGTCAGCTTTACCGAGGGGTTCTGGTGGCGGCTGTTCACCACCGCCAGAGCCATCACCACCGCGATACTGCCGCTGATGGTGACGTACAGCGTCACATTTTGGCCCAGCAGGCGGAAAAAGGCGGCGAACAGGGCCAATACCTGGAGCACCAGCAGCAGGATAATGATGCCGGTGCGCCCGAAGGCGATCTGAACCAGGCCCCGCTTGCCGCGGCTGAGCAGCAGGACGGCGTTTTCCTTGGATTTGGTGGGGAAACTTTTTTTCTCTCGCTCCACGGCTGTGATTCTCCCTTTTGATCTCTTCTGATGATGGGGCGCAATGCCTCTCTCCGGAGTGTCCGGGAAAAGCGTCCGGTACACCCTGCGGTGTACCGGAGCGGATAAGATTATGGCCTGGGGTCCTGGACGTCGCCGTCCTGGGACGGGGCCGGGCCGTCCTCGACGGCGGGGGAGGCGTCCTCCTCAGCCGCCGGCCCGGCGGACTCGTCCCGCTCCGGGGATGTCCCGGGGGCGGCGATGGGCTCGCTGATCATGTGGATGGACTTGGCCGGCGGTTCGATGCCGCTGTTGTCCTGCCGGGGAGCGGCGCCGGGAGTGATGCCGAAATATTCGGCCTTCTCCGGGTCCTTCCCCTCCAGAATGGCCATCATCTCCTGACCGGTGATGGTTTCCTTTTTCAGCAGATACTGGGCCACCGCGTCCAGCATGTCCCGGTTGGCGATCAGCAGCTCCTGGGCCTCCTTGTGGCACTGGCGGATGATCTGGGCCACCGCCCGGTCGGCGGCGGCGTAGGTTTCCTGGGCGCAGTTCATGGAGTAGGAGCCGTCCAGATACTGGCTGTTCACCGTGCCCAGGGCCATCATGTCAAACTCCTCGGACATGCCGAACCGGGCCACCAGATTCTGGGCCAGGGCCGTAGCCCGCTCGATGTCGTTGGCCGCGCCGGAGGTCTGGGTGTTGCAGACCACCTCCTCGGCGCTGCGGCCGGCCAGGAGGGTGCGGATCTCGGCGAGGATGTCCTCCTTGCTCATGAGGAACTTCTCCTCCTCCGG